>NZ_JBTLQG010000028.1:0-87969 GCF_054461535.1 Flavitalea antarctica | reverse complement strand
AAATATTTCCTAAGTTTATCGAGGACACTCCCAAATACCAGGACCTGGCAAAAATAAGAGACTACCTCGAGCAGTCTGACCTGCCCATAACATTCGACGAGTAAAAATCCCGCTTAATTATTTACCCGGTATGCCCAGGGACTCCGGGACTGAATTTCAACTTCAATTCACCACATCAAATAAAAAGAAAGGATGAATTTGTTTAACAAGGATAAGAAGTCGGCGCTGGAATCTAAGGAAATGGCCCAGTTCATTGCATTTGGCCCTGTAATTTTCCAGGTAGCACGGATAATGCGTGACGCCGGAATCCTGGAGGTAATAGAAAATGCCGGTAAAAAGGGATTGACCCACCAGGAAATTCTCCAGGCTGTTAATCTTCCTGATTATGGACTAAGGGTGTTGCTCGAATCCTCGCTGGGAATTGGGCTGGTTATTATTAATGACGGTCGATATTCGATTACAAAAACCGGGCATTTTACCCTCCATGATCCGTTGACACGCATAAACATGGACTTCATTCATGATGTCAATTACAAGGGTCTTTTTCACCTGGAAGAAAGTATTAAACAAGGTAAACCGGCAGGACTGAAAGAATTAGGCGAATGGAACACTATTTATGAAGGGTTATCTCAACTACCTCCGCATATCCAGAAAAGCTGGTTCGCATTTGACCATTTCTTTTCAGATACGTCCTTTCCACTGGTCTTACCGATGGTGTACGGTCAGAAGATTCATAAACTTATGGATATCGGTGGTAACACGGGTAAATGGGCGATTGCCTCAACGCTCCATGACAAGAATGTACAGATCACCATTGTCGATTTGCCTGGCCAGGTGACCATGGCGAAGTCCCGGATCGCAGAACTCGGCCTTTCGGATCGGGTTTCCTTTTTCCCGGTTAACCTGTTAGATAAGGAACAGCCACTACCCAAGGGACATGACGCTATCTGGATGAGCCAGTTCCTGGATTGTTTTTCGGAAGCAGAGATCACATCTATTGTTGCAAGATGTTATGAGGCGTTGGAACCCGGGGGTACGATGTTTATCCTGGAGGCTTTCTGGGATCGCCAACGTTTTGAAGCGGCGGCGTTTTGTCTTCAGCAAACATCGATTTATTTCACCGCACTTGCCAACGGAAACAGCCAGATGTATGATTCAAGGATCTTCATCGAAGCAGTTAAGGCAGGGGGATTTGAAATTTATGAAGACATCGATGGTATAGGTCTTAGTCATACTCTGTTGAAATGCCGTAAGAAATCTTAAGGAAACATATGGTTCGGCGAGCCTGGAAGGTGTTTGCTTCGTTGACATTAAACCTGGCGATGCTGCATAAAAAAAGCGGACACTTGTGTAAAGTATCCGCTCCTTATCCGACATTAGGTCGGTGATATTATTTTACAATCATCTTGGCGACTGCTCTTCCGGCCATGGCATAAGCTTCCTGTATTCTTTCACCGGTGTCAAAATCGAAACCCCCGAAGATTCTACCCGGCGCCTTCGCAACGGAGATCTTTGCGATCACTTTATTTCTATCGGCAGTTTCCACTATCCATGCTTCACCATCGATGGTGGCATTTTTTCTCATTACACCGATATTGAATCCCGGTTCTGTAAATGTTGTCTTGTAGATCAATGTATATTTTGACTTTGGGGTGATAGTCATCATTGAGGTCTTTTCAAAGAGTTCATTGAACTGGGGTTCAAATCTTTCCTCCCTGTCATCAACCCATCGGGTGGCCCAGGTATCACCGCGGCCGGGTTCTTTTTTATTATACTCTTCTTTCTTTTTGCTGACGTACTCTGCTTCGTCATCAAATTTGCCCACCTTCATCTTGTCGTAGGTAAACTCTGTATTGATGGATTTTTCGTTTTTAACGGCAGAAAGATCTCCTTCAATCAATTTTACTTTCTGCCCAATGGCTGAGGTCATAGCCATTAAACCCAGGGCAAATAATGCCCCGCCTTTCAAAAATTTCATATTGGGAATATTTTACGGTTATTTAATGCGCTAAAGTAATATAATTCGCGACATGCTTTTAGGGCTACCAGGCACATATTCATGTGATTTTTTTTTCGGGTTCGATGAGCATACCTTCGCAGTATGAACTTTCGCATGAAAGTGATTGTTAAGATTTTAGGTGATTGGTTCTATTTTTGATTGTGAACGTTTAAAGAATATAAAATGAAAAGGTTTTTTTTAGCCCTGATTGCAGGTGTGTGTATTTCGAGCGTAGGCGTCGCCCAGGTTAACGGACCAGATTACAAAGCTGGTATAGGGCTTCGTTTTGGAAGCGGTTATTATGATGCCATGTCTGTTTCGTTCAAGATTTTTATTACTGAGCCAGGTGCATTGGAATTCAATTTGGGGGGTCGCCCGTATTCCTATGGCCGCTCAAATGTAAGCCTGTCAGGCAGTTACCAGCACCATTTTCCCATACCTAATGTTGAAGGTTTTAAGTGGTTCATCGGTGGTGGCCTTTCTTTCCTGAACAGTATCGTGGATGATGACCGGAATCCCGGTAATGATGACTACGACGAGGGCTTCGGTATTGCAATCTTCCCGACAGGTGGCGTTGAGTATAAGTTTAAGTTCCCACTCGCCGTCTCTGCCGACTTCAGACCGAATATATACCTGGCAACACCTTACAAGGATGATTTCAATCCTAACTTCGGAATCGCAGCGCGCTATACATTTAAGTAAGCATATTTTTTACATGGTCTTGTTTAGGATATGACAAGACTTTCCAAATATTAAAGCCTCATGCTAACGCTGAGGCTTTTCTTTTAAGGCTGATTGATTACCTTCTGATCTCCGCCCAACATCACCTTATTGGACATCACTATTTTTGTATATTTCGTATCATTTTTACGTGTCTCAAAAAAATTGAATGGTAGAATTACATAAGATAAGTGTCCGGTTAGGCGCCGACATCATCCTCGACGATGTGAGCCTGAAAGTTGAACCGGGCCAGACTTTGGCTGTTACCGGTGCTTCGGGGAGTGGTAAAACCAGTTTGGCTAAAGTTATTACAGGCGATTTGTTTCATAGCGGAACAGTTAGGTTCTGTGGGTTGGGTGATCCTGTGCGGGTGGAATTTATCGCACAGGAACATAATTTTAAAAACCGTTCGAACACCTCCGACTTTTATTATCAACAGCGTTTCAATGCCTCCGAATCTGATCAGTCATTGTATGTGTCGGATCTTTTGAGTGACAATAATAAATGGATCGATGCCCTTCATCTTCGGCCATTGTTGCATCGCCCGATACTTCAGTTATCTAATGGTGAGAATAAAAGATTGCAGCTTGCCCGCAAACTGGAAGCAAAACCGGATTTGCTTATTCTTGATAATCCCTTTTTGGGTTTGGATGTTGAAGGGCGAAACATACTTGAGGATATTTTAGCAAAGCTGAAAGAGCAAGGTGTTCACATAATCCTTATTACAGGTCCTGCTGCTCTCCCATCGTTTATCACCCATGTAGCCTCACTGGAAAAGGGCCAACTGGTTTTTTTTGGTACAAGACATGATTTTCTGCGACACCATGCTTTGCATTATCACGCCCGGAATCTTGTTGATGCGGCGTTACCAGGTCCGTTGGAGAATCACAACAGGGCTGCTTTTAAATATGCTGTAAGAATGATCAATGTTCATATTCAATATGGAGACAAGATCATTCTTGACAAGGTTAGTTGGGAGGTCCGTCGTGGTGAGTGCTGGTCCTTGTCGGGCCCTAACGGCGCGGGTAAGTCGACGTTGCTAAGCCTGATTACCGGAGACAACCCGCAGGCATATGCCAATGAAATTTATTTGTTTGACCGGAGAAGAGGAAGTGGTGAGAGCATCTGGGATATCAAACGCAACATCGGTTATGTGTCTCCGGAACTTCACTTGTTCTTCGATCAGGGCGCTTCTTGTTGGGAGATTATTGCTTCTGGATTTTTTGATACAATTGGATTGTTCCGCGTATTAAACGAAGAACAAAAGCTACTTGTGAAGACGTGGTTGAGTTTTTTAAACCTGGCAGACAGTGAACATAAGGCGTTGCGTTCTATGTCCCGTGGTCAACAGCGGCTTGCACTTCTGGGCCGGGCACTTATCAAAGCACCGCCAATGCTTGTGCTGGATGAGCCTTGCCAGGGACTTGATGAGGATCAGACTTCCACCTTTTTAGCTTTGGTGAATACCATTTGCCTTCGATCAGGTACTACCCTGATCTATGTATCTCATTATGTCCAGGAGCTTCCGTCAGTTGTAACGAAGTATCTGCGGCTTGACGAAGGCCGGGTGCTACTATAATGTGTAATTTGAAAAGCGGTTAGCCATGGTAGTTATATCCCCAGGTCTGGCCTTCACCGCTAACGTCGGCGGCATGATAAATTACCGAGCTGTCTAAATTCTTTTGCGGCATTTCAGTCATTTGTCATTTCACCAAAGGGTCTTTCCGGTTACTTTGGTTGTCGGCCTTCTTATCTTCCCATATATACCATAAGAATTTGTACGTCACTTGGGTTTACACCGCTGATACGGCTAGCCTGGCCGAGTGTGGCAGGTTTTATCTTTTTGAATTTTTGCAGCGCTTCTGTTGACAAGGAAGAAATTCGGTCGTAATTAAAGTTGTCAGGAATGGCTAGCTCTTCCAGCTGTCCCATTTTCTGCACGAGTTCTTTTTCTTTTTCTATGTACACCTCGTATTTAGCCTGGATCTCTGCCTGTTCGATTGTGTCCGATGAAAAACCCGCGAGTTTTTCACCCAATCTTGGTAATCCTTTAATCATTTCATGAAGACCCACGGAAGGTCTGAGTAATACCTGCAGTGCTTTTTGCTTTTGTAAAAGCCCGGCAGTACCCTTACTTTCAAGAAAGACCTTTGATTCTTCGGGTTCAAGCGAAAAGTCCTTTAGTATTTGTCTTATTTTAGCTGTTCCCTCTTTTTTCTCGATCACCTTATTCATTCTTTCCTCTGAGGCAAGTCCGATCCGGTAACTTTTTTCTGTGAGACGGAGATCAGCATTATCCTGGCGGAGCAGTGTTCGGAATTCTGCGCGGGATGTGAACATACGGTACGGCTCCTCTGTGCCCTTGTTTATCAGATCATCTATGAGCACTCCGATATAGGCTTCAGATCTTTTAAGGATAAATGGTTCCAGTTCATGGGTAGCCTGGTGGGCATTTATTCCGGCCATGAGTCCCTGGCAGGCAGCTTCCTCATACCCGGTGGTGCCGTTGATTTGTCCTGCGAAGAACAGATTTTTGATGAGCTTGGTTTCCAGGCTATGGGTCAACTGCGTTGGTGGGAAATAGTCATATTCAATCGCATAGCCAGGCCTGAACATTCTGACCTTCTCAAAACCCGGAACATTACGAAGTGCTTCGTATTGCACTTCTTCGGGGAGTGAAGTAGAAAATCCATTCACATATATTTCTACGGTGTTCCAACCCTCAGGCTCAATGAATAGTTGATGCCGGTCCCTTTCAGCAAAACGGTTGATTTTGTCTTCGATGCTGGGACAATACCTTGGACCGATGCCTTCGATTCTGCCGGTAAACATCGGGCTACGATCGAAGCCTGTTTTAAGCAGGTCGTGGACTTTGCTGTTCGTATAGGTGATCCAGCAGCTTCTTTGAATCGCTGGTTTTTTGGTGTCGAGGTAGGAGAAACCGGTTATTACTTCGTCGCCCGACTGTTCTTCCATCTTAGAATAGTCAAGGCTTCTTCCGTCTATTCTTGGTGGTGTCCCGGTCTTCAAACGGTCAGCTTCAAAACCGAGGCTTACCAGTTGTTCCGTTATACCGGTAGCTGCTTTCTCTGCAACTCTCCCACCGCCAAACTTTTGATCACCGATATGTATCACTCCGTTGAGAAAAGTCCCGCTCGTGATTACTACCGACTTTGATCTCACTTCATGTCCCAGTCCCGTTATGATTCCACAGGCGCGGCCATCCTTTACAATGATAGACTTTGCCATGTCCTGGTAAAAGTCCACATTGGGCGTTTGTTCCAGCATTTCCCGCCATTTTGTGGCGAAGAGCATTCTGTCATTTTGTGATCGCGGACTCCACATGGCAGGACCCTTTGAGCGATTGAGCATGCGGAACTGGATCATACTTTCATCACTCACGATACCTGAATATCCACCGATAGCGTCAATTTCCCGGACAATCTGGCCTTTGGCTATTCCGCCCATGGCAGGGTTGCAGCTCATCTGCGCAATAGTCTGCATGTTCATGGTGACCAATAAAACTTTGGAGCCAAGGTTGGCTGCAGAAGCTGCAGCTTCACAACCGGCATGTCCGGCCCCTACCACAATGACATCATATTCTGGAAACATCCGGCAAAATTACATTTTGATTTGCGAATGAGTTGTAAAAGGTTGTTGTTCCACGTGGAACACTCCGGTTCTGTTCGTGATAATGTTTCACGCGTTACATCAGCCTTTCGCCATGAGATGATTATTAAAAGACAAGTTCTCGCGAGGCACTAATGGGCTTAAAGGCTGTGGGATGGTTCCAGGACTTAGCATTCCTTATCCTCGCTTTTTAGGATTTAAGATATTGATCTGGGGTGCGGGCGCTCCAATGCATTGGAATTTGCTTTATATCTCCGGGGGTGGGAAGGTTAAAAGAAAGCATTACGCTAAACCACAGGCCAATCATACAGTGTAGAGCGGCCTCTCGGGTTTGAGATTTTTTACGGGGGATTCACCCGTTAAATCTATACAAGCGGAAATACAACAACTCAAATCCCAACCCTATATCTCTCATTGCTGCCCCGGGCGAATGAAGTTGTTCCTCAGGTATGGCGACCTTTCATGGTTCGCTGCAGGCTACGCATGGATCGCGCCAATCGCCCAAATCTCCGTTGACATTGGTACTCGATTCGTCGCGAGCGCACGTGATCCTTTCGAGTAATTCTGTCTTTTGATCGATTACGGTGGCCTTCCTGTTATGCTGCAGCGATTCGATTGATAACTTCAGATACTCCCGTGATTAGTGTGTCAACAGTAACAACATGTCGCGTTGCGCTGTTGGCGGAGTTCGGCTATTCGACCTCCGTAATGCCTGAGACAATGGAATGTCTGGCTACCCTGATGCTGAGCTATCTCCATGTGCTTGGGACTTTGAAAAACTTATCGTTCCCAGATAACTGAGTGTCCCTGTTGGGCGGCCCTTGTGTATCGGTGCGATTTCTCCATGGGTTTTGCCGTGCCCTGCAGATTTCTGCGTTACAAGTGTTCTTGCCTCGGATTGGCTTACCTGTAGTGCCGGCGAGTGCTGACTTTGGTTTGAGGGGGGGTTCGAAATCAGAGGAGCGCATATAAGCATCGGTATCGCTCATTTTAACAGGTTACCTGGAGGCCGCATGCTTGATTTTCTGTCCAGGCAAGAGCTTTAAAGGCCCAAAAGAGTCAGTGATTCAAGTGTCCCTCAAGCTTGCGAATCTATTTCTTGTAATCTTACTGACTTCTCCATTCCATCACCAGACCATTTCGTGATGATAAGCGTCTTGCTCCCCCGGTTTTTAGGGAAGATTTGTCGGTTTCCCTCATAGTTGTTGATAAGTTCAACGCGAGAATAATCGGGAGATTGGACGTTTGCTGGTGTGCTAAGCCGATTACCCGATCCCGTTTGAAAGGCGTGTCCGCCTCCGGAGCCATTTAGTGGCAGATTTCTCCCATAAATAGGTAAATCGCTGTCAAAAACTCCCCGGCAAGGACCAGGAATAGTGCAAACCTATTCCTTCCTGGAAGAGCTTCGTTAATGATGTGGCGAATGATCGAAAGGATAATTGTGAGTGGGAAGTTCTGCATCTGTCTCCCGATCTTCCAGGGCGGCTCCTTTCCTGAATTAAATGGTCAATCAGTGGCCGATAGGAGGCTGTGTGAGTATAGAGGTGTCCATTTGATGTTTACCCGCGAAACCGGGACAAGGAAACGAGGTTCCGCAGGTTCCCGGACACAACGAACAACTAGTGTTTCACGTGGAACATTCTTTCAAACAAGGCCAGATACTTGTCTTCTAATAGTCGCATTTGGGCTGATTCCTTCGCGGTTTTGTCCTTATAACCGCATAAATGAAGGGCCCCATGAAAGACTACCCTAAGCAATTCGGTTTGAAAAGTGACGCCATGCACTTTAGCATTTTCACGGACACGGTCAAGGCTGATGTAAATCTCCCCCACTTTAGGAGTGTCCTTACCAGCGCTCAAATCAAAAGTGATGATGTCTGTGTAGAAGTCATGTTTAAGATACTGCCGGTTTATTTCGAGGAGGTATTCATCGCTACAAAAAACATAGGTCAGGGATTCAAATTGTTTTTTTTCAATAACGGCCAATCTGGCTAGTAACTCGCGGATGTTTGATCGTTGAGTCAATCTGTAAGGCTGGTGAAAATGGAACGAGATTTTAAGCCGGCCTATATCTTTGGTCATTTCCAAAATTCGTAAAGTTGTTTGAACAGACAAAGCTACATTTGTCTCTACAGCATGAAAAAAAGACTATCAGACATCAGGTCAGGAAACTCGGCGCGCATAGTATCATTCGAAGACAACGATTTGTTTCTGAAATTGATGGAAATGGGCTGCGTTCCCGGTGAAATTGTGAAGGTCGAACAAGTCGCACCATTGGGAGACCCGATCTCCATTACCGTCGCAGGCTACAACCTGAGCCTTCGCCTTAATGAGGCTGATAATATCTTTGTCGAGATGCTTTGATTATCTAAGGGTTCATTACCATGAAAATAGGGTTATACTTCGGATCCTTCAATCCGATTCATCACGGTCATCTAATCATAGCTACACATGTCGTTCAAAATACTAACCTGGACCAGGTTTGGTTTGTCGTGTCCCCCCAAAATCCGCTCAAGCATTCCGCCGGCCTGTTAAACGAGTACCACCGCTTGCACCTGCTCCGTCTGGCCATTGAGGGCATGGACAACCTGAAAACTTCAGACATCGAATTTCACCTGCCCCGGCCTTCATTCACTATTGATACGCTTACCTACCTCAACGAGAAATATCCCCAGCATCAATTCGCAGTCGTGATGGGAAGCGATAGCTATCAAAACCTGCCCAAATGGAAGAACCATGAACACATTTTGGCAAACTATGAACTGTACGTGTATCTCAGGCCCAACTATGAAATGCCTGCTAAACTGCCGGCCGGAATCCAGGTAGTGAAGGCTCCATTACTTGAAATCTCGGCAACCTATATCAGGAATAACCTGCTACACCGCAAATCAATCCGGTATCTTGTTCCAGATAAGGTTCTTGAGGAGATCGACCGGAATAGCTACTACCAGCAATGAGTATTTTTGCAACTAATTGATAATCAATAGAATACGCGCATCATGACTTTTGCCCTCTTTTCTATATCCACCAGTTCTTTCCGTAGCGCTCTCTTCACACTGCTGATTCTTACGGTTGGACAAACGCCGGGCACGGCACAGGAAAAGGTGGATAAGAAGCTGCAAGCCAGGATCACAAAGCTGGCGGAAGGTTTCGAAGGAGAAGTTGGGATATTTGTAAAGTGCCTGAAAACGGGAAGAACCGCCGCTCTCCATCCTGACACCCTGTTCCCAACCGCGAGCATGATCAAAATCCCAATCCTCGTTGGAATAATGGATAAGATTGACAAAAAAGAATTAGACTATCATCAGCCATTGATCTATCGTGACTCCCTCTTATACGAAGGCGATGACGTGCTTGGTTCAATGAAACAGGATGAGAAGATCGAGCTTGGCCGGGTGATTATGTTGATGCTAACCCTCAGCGATAACACTGCCAGTCTTTGGTTACAATCCCTTGCAGGTACAGGTACAAGAATAAACGAGATGATGGACAACCTGGGCCTGAAATACACCCGCGTAAATTCGAGAACCCCGGGGCGTGAGCAGCATAGAACAAATTATGGCTGGGGCCAGACTACTCCACGCGAGATGGTACACCTGATGGAGAAGATTCACCGTGGAGAGGTCATAAACAAAAATGCTTCCGCCGTCATGCTAAGACTTCTCGGAAGAAATTATTATGATGATCATGCTATCGGGGCTATTCCCGCGGCTATATTTGTTGCGTCTAAAAACGGTGCTGTGGATCGGTCACGAAGCGAAACATTGTTGGTAATGGCACCACATCGTCCCTATATATTTTCTATCATTACAAAAAATCAAAAGGATCAGAGCTGGGATCCATCAAATGCGGGATGGGTGCTGGCTTCAAAGCTTTCATCGTTGTTGTGGAATTATTTCGAACCGAACTCAAATGAATTAACCGGGAAGATTGAGTGATGCAGTCCCGGATTCAAAAACAAAACATTAGTGAAAATTAACCCAACCGCCTAACCTTAAGTGACCCTACTCCGACATATCCCTTTTCTCAAAGCGGTGTTTCTTCACAGCCTCACTGCTTTCGGAGGCCCGCAGGGGCACTTTGGAATGATGATGAAAACCTTTGTGAAACAACGGAGAGACGTAACCGAAGCTGAACTGATGGAATACAATGCATTCTGTCAACTGTTGCCGGGCGCCTCGTCTACACAAGTGCTAACCCTGATCGGCTATAAAAGAGGTGGGATAATTCTTGGCACACTCACATTACTTATCTGGATATTCCCGGCCTGCTTGCTGATGGGTGCGTTTTCATTCCTGCTGGAATATATGAACCAGGAAAATATCAGGGATGGTATATTCAAGTTTATTCAGCCCATGGCAGTCGGCTTCCTCGCTTATGCGGCTTCGATCTCTCTTAAGCTCGCGATACATAATACCATCACCAGGGTCATTCTTTTCGTAAGCATTATAACAACATTCCTGCTTTTCAAAACTCCCTGGATATTTCCCGGTCTTATCGTACTCGGAGGTTTTGTAACCAATCTCAGCGATAAAAGAATTCCGCAAGCCCCTGGCACTCCGAAAAAAATTAAATGGGGAAATATCTGGATGTTTGGTATCGTGTTCCTGCTGGCGGGAATTTTCTCTGAAGTCGCCAGGAAAAATGACTGGCAGTCGAGAAATCAATTCAACCTGTTTGAGAACACTTATCGGTTCGGTAGCCTCGTATTTGGCGGGGGGCAAGTGTTGATACCTATGATGTACGAGCAGTATGTAGCAAGACCGCAATCAAAAAGAGTACAGGAGAAAAACGAAGGAAATGCTCAAAAACCAATCAGTATACCAAGGGAAGAATTCTACACCGGGGCAGGCGTGGTGCGGGCGATCCCGGGCCCCGTATTTTCAATAGCTTCTTTTACAGGGGGGATGGCATTGAGGGATCAGGGGAAAGGCTGGCAAATTGCAGGATGCATCATAGCCTCTGTTGCCATTTTTATGCCCAGTGCATTACTGGTAATATTTTTCTTTCCGATATGGAACAACCTGAAAAAATACGCGGTGGTATTCCGGGCACTGGAAGGAATTAATGCTGTAGTTGTGGGAATTATGATTGCTTCAACACTCTATATGATGAAAGACATTTCGCTAACAGAGTTTAAGACAGTGAGCATCCTGAACATAGGAGTGATACTTGGCACCTGGATCTTATTGAGTATAAAGAAAATTCCGTCACCGTTCATTGTACTCCTTTGCCTTTTCCTCGGTTGGCTATTTCGGAACTGATCTATGCTGATATCAATTACCAGATTGGTCAGACTCACTGCCCGATCCCTGGTCAAAGGGCGAATAAAAAATTCGGAAAAATAAGATCGAAATCAGATAAACGTTGTCCAACTGAATTGCCAGGATTGAACCCATTATTATTTTCATTATCTCCGGATACTTTGTCTTCGGAAACTATCACATCATCCGGACGACGATCAGGACTGTTTGCGTGATCTGCGGCGGAATCTTTCAAGGATGTAGAACTACTACCAAATTCCCACTCGGACCTGCAACCATCGGAGACCTTACCGGAATAACTCAGGCCAACTATTGTCATGAATGTAAAGCAGGCCAGCATAATTCCCATTCTGATCTTGTTGTACATAAAGTTTTTTTTTAAACGTTAGGAACTTGTCTGAGGTTCGGAAAAAAAGGACACCTTACGGGGTGTCCATTGTCGGTGTTGATAAGGGTTCGGCTACTTTATGAACTATTTATAGGTAAACGTAAGCGTCTTTGTTACGGGAGCACTTCCGGCTTCGGTTGTCTTTTCAACACAGGTTAACGGATAACCATGTTCATCATAAGTAAAGGTTCTTTCCACTGTTTCCTCAACAGCTCCATTTTCATCATACGCAACTTCTTTAAGAATGTTTGAAGGATTTAACTCCTGGAAAAAACCATAAGCAAAATCACCGAGATTCCTGAGCGGATTAATTTTTGAATCATACTTTTCATAAACACGGCGCCCTGCAAATTCCATTCTATTTGTCAACGGGTTCCTGATATTCGTAATTATCGTGCGGATGCTCTTATCGCTGTTATAACTATATTTGGATTCCTGAACACGTTTAAAGGAAATGCCAACCTGCCCGTCGTCGAGCGGGAAGGGACCGAATAATCCGTAATCAGTCAGATTGCCGGCTTCGTAGAAGTAACTTCCCATGGTAAGAATGTTGCCCAGCATATCCTTGGTCTCAGTGCGCTCAAGTTTGTCGTTTTCGTACATGTAATTTATGCGCAGACCGTCACCGGTATTTATGTTTGAGATTCTTTTGTTGGCACCATAAAATACATCTAAGGTCTCTATGTCACTACCGAGATCTTCTTCAGCAACTTTGATTTTACTGAGTTTTCCCTCAGCGTTATATGTAAACTCAATAAAATTTTGCGGATCCTGGTACAGCTTCGCGATTTTCTTTTCAGGAACCGGACCTTTACCAGGAACATCATCATCCCTGTCTTTGTCGCATGATGAAAACAATAGGGTTCCGGCAACAAGTGTAAGTAATAAATTTTTTGACATGAGCCTGAGTGGCATAATAAAAGATTTAGGAGTTGTTTAATGATTAATAGTACACAACAAAAGTATGTTGGTTATGTGCAGGCTGCAATCGCATAAAGATGTGAAACAAAGGATGATGAACAACTTCAACATCACATAAATCATTTATTGTGTTTGATTTAACCAGGAGTAGCTAAATAGAAAAAACCGGGAGACCCGGTTTATTAATTAAGTTCAACAATACAAAGCGATAGTCCGTCAGTAATGATGTGTCAATGGAGCATTGATCAACAGCAGCATTTATCAAAGCGAGGACGATCAACGCGAGCATTTACTAAAGGGACGATTGATCAACGCGAGTATTTACTAAAACGACGATTGATCAACGCGGGCATCAATCAACAGCAGCATTGATCAACCCGTGGATCGTCAGACCAGCTTATCCTTAAATGCTTTTGCTACTGCTTCACTTTTCGAATTGACATGAAGCTTTTCGTAAATCTTTTTTATGTGTGATCTGACAGTATCAATTGATATGTACATTTCTGAAGCGATCATCTTATAGCTATAGCCGTTTACAAGCAACTGCAGCACTTCTTTCTCGCGCTCTGACAAATGATAATCATCTCCTGATGGAGTGTTGGCTTCAGAAAACATTTTCAACACCTGTGTTGCGATTGATGAGGTCATCGGTGCCCCGCCGGAATGAGCCTCCTGTATGTATTCCAACAACTTTGCCGGAGGCGTTTTTTTTAGGAGATAACCATTTGCGCCATTCCGGATCGCATCAAAAACATTTTTATTGTCGTCAAAAACAGTCAGCATCAAAACCTTCACCTCCGCATTTACCTGCCTGATCAGTTTCAACCCGTCAATCCCATTTGTTCCCGGCATATCGATATCCATCAGCACGACGTCAGGTTTCAAAGCCTCCACCTCGGCAGTCACGTTATTGCAGTTTTTAAAACTTGCGACCACTTCAAATCCATCAGAGCCGTTCAATAACATTGACAGGCCTTCACGTAATTGCGGGTTATCTTCATACAAAACAATCTTTATCATACAGCGGGTTTAATTATTATTAGATATCTGTTGAGCGATCCTCTGTTAGCTGACCGGGGCCTCCAGGGTAATCAGCGTACCCTTATTCACTTCCGACCTGATCTCGAGTTTTCCCCGCAGGCTTTCAGCCCGCTTTTTCATATTAATCAGCCCATTTCCTCCATCAACATCCCCGTTATTATTGAATCCTATTCCTTCGTCCCTGATTTTCATCATCAGTGAAGATTTTTCAACCCGGATATCTACCTCGGCCCATTTGGATTGTGAATATTTTGCAAGGTTGTTAACTGCTTCTTTAAACAGAAGGAATAAGTCGCGCCTTGCCTCCATGTCCAGTTTGAGATCATGAACTGCTTCATCAACCTTAAAACTATATTCTATATTCTTTGCTTCAAAAACACCAGTGGCAAATTCGCGCATTCTTGCCGCCACTTTCTGCATACTATCGTTCATTGGATTTATGCTCCACACAATATCGTCCATTGCTTCCATCATGCGGCTGCTGTTATCGCTGATCTTATTTATGTATTCCTCGGTTTTGGCCGTGTCGCTGGTCACCTTCATTTTGGCCATCTCACTCAGTATATTGATGGTGCTAAGGGTTGAGCCCATATCGTCATGCAGATCGCGTGCTATTCTTCTTCTTACCTTTTCCATGTCGAGTATCCGGTTAACCTTGATCCGGTGCACGAGGTAAACAAGTCCTGCAACAACAGAAGCTATGAGCACCATAAACCACCATGTATTCCAGAACGGTGGACTAATGTGTATTTTAAGGCTTGTTACTCCGCGAGATCTGATGCCGTCCCCATTTTCGCACCATACTTTAAAAGTATAACTTCCCGGGGGTAACTGAGTATAGTTTGCAACCAGCAACCTGTCTGTCCGGTATGTTTCTTTATCGATCCCTTCCAGCTTGTAATAATAAAGGATCTTATCTTTTTGCAGGAAACTGAGTGCAGCAAATTCTATAGTAATTGAATTCTGAGTATAGTTAAGTTTTACTTCTTTCAGGCCCAGGATCGAATCCGGCGGTAAATAATTATTGAAAAGCTTAAAATCCGTGATGCTCACATCCGGCGGGATCTGGCTACTTACCTTTTTCTCCGGATGGAATGCAATAAAGTCATGGGTGTTTCCAAAGAGCATAGATCCAGAAGGCAATCTAAGACTGGCGCCGATCTGGAAATTGTCATAAAAAATGCCGTCGCGCTGAGAATAAGAGGTGAAAATGTTTTTTTGAATATTGTACCGGCAAAGCCCGCTAAGCAGGCTGATCCACAGTGATCCATTCTGATCAAATTCGATATTGTTGGCGGTATTTGAAGGAAGGCCATCGTCTGATGAGATCTGTTTGACCTCCCCTGTCCGGGTGTTCAGGAAATTAATTGCACCAGCTGCGATTACAAGCGTACTGTCGTTATACGGCACAATATCGGTAACCACATTTGAATAAAGCGACTTTCCCTTGCCAGAACTTGTTGAATAAACGGCCACTGACTTACCGGTAGATGGGTCGATTTTGTGAAGACCGAATTCGTGGGTGCCTGCCCAGATAAATCCCTGTTTATCTTCATACAGTTTATAGATAATTGTCCCGAGGTTTGCGACAGGCACAAGTTCCTGCTCAAGGTTATTAAGACTTCCTGTACGACAATTCCATTTTACGAGGTGACCATACTGAGAGCCAAACCAGATGATCCCATCTGCATTCCCAATGATCTGGCGAACGGTCTTGTCTTCAAAAACAGGGGGATTGAAATAATGATTCTTTTTGGTTTTAAGATCATGAACGATGATGCGGCCGGATTGGCAACCTATCCAGACTTTATTTTCAGGTTGCTGTTCGTACAGATCCCACTGCATCAGGTAATTTCCATCTCCCTTTGGAATGTCCGAGTTGATATTGTTTTTTGTTTGCCAGAAGTTCTGATCGTAACTGATCAGCCCCGTTCCCCAGGTACTCACAAAAAGCTGCCTGTCGGCAGTTTCCAGGAAATTCGTGATGGAGATGTCAGCAGGTTTACCGTTCACTTCCGCCTTTACCGCATTAAAAGAGTTTTCTGTCGGGTTCACTGCATACACGCCCTGGTCGGTTCCAAGCCATAGGTTGTGTTCCCTATCCTCATACATTGAATAAACGTAATCGTATTTTATTCCATAATCTTCGAGGTGCTCATTACGGATAAAATTGAAACGCCGGAGTTTTGGATCATATGAAAACAGGTGCATTCTTCCAAATGCCCATAATCCACCCGAGCTGTGTTGAGCGAAGCCATGCATTTCCCGGTAAATCTCCGATCTCAGATTTAGCCCGGCTGTATCAGCAGTAAAGGACCTCGTACTAAGGTCGTAACACGTGGTACTCTCCTGCTTTTTCATCCTGTCCCAGTCTGTTATCCATAGCCGGTTGCTATTATCTACAAACAAAACGTTAATGGCCCTTGTGTTGTTAACGGCCTTGAGAATCGGCAAATTGTCCGGATTGTGGCGCCTGCTATAAACTGTATTTTTTTTAGTATCGTACAAAGCCAGTCCTGAATCGCAACCCAACCAGTAATTTCTACCCGAGGGGTCTTCTATGATTGTTATGACCGACCACTTATCCGGAACCCTGATATGTGGTGTATTTTGCGGTGTGAAAGAATGGGCAATTGAATCATAAGCAAGCAAACCAAACTTTGTAATTAACAGGAAGATCTGGCCTTCAGAGTTTTGCCATAATTTGTAATTGGCTCTCGGATCTACCTCTTTACCTGGTCTTATCACCGCCCGTTTAAAACGAAATGTTGCAGGATCAAATATGCCAACTTCTTTTCCAGTCCGAACCCAGATGTGACCTTTCTTATCTTTGAACATCTGCGAAATACTCACCGGGGGAAGATATTCGTCTGACCCGGGAGGTGGCGTGAAGCGGATGATCTTTCTTCCATCATACCGCTGCAAACCATTTGCGGTACCGAACCACATAAATCCTTTTTTATCCTGGAAGATTGTGTAAACAAAATTAGATGCGAGCCCTTCTCTCGAGGAGATGCGGTTAAACACGTATTGTCTTGGCTGAGACGACACCCGTAGCCCCAGTAATAAGAATAAGATGATATGAAGGATGTTTCTCAAAACAGTAAAATGGTCGTCTCCAAAATTAATCTTCCGGACGATTATTTGTGCATGTCTGCTCCGGAATCACCCATATATGTGATACAAAACAAGGGTTTTTCTGACCCGCTCAAGGGCTTCGGTGGTATGGACTGTCAAAATCCATGGATGAAAACCACAAAAGAGCAAGGGAGGCATTGGACATGTTGTCAACTTATCTGGAAGGCCTTTGCTAATCAGTGTTTTTTTCACATTCATATGCTATTGTACAGCCCTGTAACATATTCGACATTTGAGTCGTCAAACAAACAAACAAACACACAAACGAAAAAATAAAAAACGAACAACGAACATCAGAACGAAAAACAGTCAACAACATCAAACGAAAACAAAAAACACAAACAACAAACAAAAAAACAAGATCAGAAACAAACAAACTTTATCAATCATGAAAAAACAATTCTTATTAATCGCTTCCTTTTTAGTAATAGCGATCGCATCATTTGCAACTGGTAAACCCTCTGTAGGCAAGTCATCACGCAGCTGGTCTGTTGATCAGCCCTTTGGTTCTATTTCCGCAAAAGGAAATATTGAAGTAGTACTTGTACACGATGACTCAAAAACAATCAGCATCGAAGGCTTCGACAAATATGTTAATGAAGTAGATCTTAATGTCGACAACGGAGTATTGAAAATCACCGGAGCTAAAGGAACTTCCCGCAACAGGACAATTGTATATGTACCAGTTCGCGACCTTAACAAAGTTACATTGAAAGGCGGAGCAGACCTGAGTTCAAGGGGAAGACTGGAAAGCAAACAACTTTTTATCCGCATCGAAGGCGTATCAAAAGTTAACGTAAAGAACATCGGGGAAGTGATTATTGACAGTGATGATCAGCACCAGTTTTTCTATGAAAAATCAGAACGCTCAATCATACGCGTTGAAAAAGCATAATTAACTACCCATCTGTACCCGAAAGCTACCCTTAAGCAATCACCTTATTCCTAAACAAAAAAAACAATACCCTTTCAACACCCAACACCCTTTCAACACCCTTACGAAACGGCCTAATCACAAACCTTGATCATTAAACCTTTCCGAAAAAACAGGCAGGAATTATTAAAGAAGAATTTAGTCGAAAACAGTTAAGACGTGGATTGACAAATCGTAGATGCTGATATAGTGCGCAGGTGCCGGGGTGGGAATACCCGGCACCTTTTTCAATGTTGAACAACCTTCTTATTATCAATGGACCTGATCATTTCGCTGCTGTGTTCAAGCAAGCTGATCTTCTTACGAAACACCGCTTCCATCGTATCGAGCTCCCTGGCATACCTGGCAGTCTTCTTATTTTTTTGCAACCTGACCCGATGCGCTATCACCGGAGTTAAAATATTCTCTTCTATAAGTCTTACAAAATAGCGGGTTGCCGATTGAACCCTGTCAGATAGCGGCTCAAGTTCACCCGATTGCCGGAAGGCCGTAATAAGAATGCTCAGCTGCTTTGCAAATTTGCGGGCGACCTCCTGCAAAGCGTTCACTTCATGAACTATATTATTAGCCAGATCAAGGCTGTTTTGTTTTTCAGCATGTTTGCGCGGCTTTGTTGCTTTCAGGTGAAACAAACTTGCCTCTATCAACTTATGACAGTCAAAATACCTGTGAAGCATATTTATTCCCTGTATGCTTTGTTCTGACTGGAAATTATCAGCAAGCTTCTCTTCATCTGCTTCCAGTGCCGAAAATGCAATTACCTGCTGATCGGTTCTTATCGCAGAAGGATGGACAAGGGAATGCAACACCACACCTTCCAGTGTTGTACACCTGCTTAAAGCAACATAAACCTGTCCGGGAGCAAAAGCGTTTCCCACATCAATGATTGCTTTTTCAAAAGTAAGCCCCTGGCTCTTATGAACAGTGATAGCCCAGGCAAGGCGCACCGGGTATTGTGTGAACGTGCCCAACTCTTCTTCCTCGATATCGCCCTTTTCGTTGTTGTAATTATAGCGGATATTTCTCCAGGTCTCTTTTTCCAGTTCCATTTTAATATTACTGTCTGCCAATTCAACAACTATCTTATCCTCCGTAATATTTGTCACAACGGCAAGTTTTCCATTGAAATAGCGCTTAAGCTCACCGGTTTCATTTTTAACAAACATTACCTGTGCCCCTTTTCGTAAACAAAGATTCAGGTCGGTCGGAAAGCTCTTGTCAGGAAACTCACCGGCGATCGTCGCCTGGAAGCTGAAAGTTGGATCAGTAAGTCTTTGTAATGCGGATTGATTGATGGAATCCGCCTTATTATTGTGGGTGGTTAACGTGATATACCGTTTTGAATCGGTCGATTGAACTTTTGGATCGTAGAGGCGATTTAAAAGTGCGAAATCTGTTTCCATCATCTGATTATTCCTGATCCGGTTAAGAACATCGATGAAGTGTTGATCACTTTGTCGGTAAATCTTTTTCAGTTCAATGTATACAGGGGGATCCTGCCTCATTATATTGGAATGAAAAAAGAAAGGGCTTTCATAATGGTGCTTCAATATTTGCCACTGGTCATCGGGAACCACAGGAGGTAGTTGAAATAAATCACCGATTAACAACACCTGTACTCCCCCAAAAGGTTGATGCAGGTTTTTCCGGAACTGCCTTAATATAACATCAACCGCATCCAGCATGTCTGCGCGTACCATTGAAATTTCATCGATTATCAGCAGTTCCATCTCCTCAAGGAGCTTGCGTTTTGACGCAAAAAAACGGATGTTCCTGAACAGGGAATGCTGATCAGTGATACCTTGCTGATGATTGCTGACACTATTTTGAGTTGTCGGAATGAACGGTCCAAAAGGAAGCTGAAAAAAGGAATGGAGCGTAACTCCACCGGCATTTATGGCTGCCACTCCTGTTGGTGCGGCAACAACAGTTTGTTTCAAAGTAGTCTCCCGAATGTATTTCAGAAAAGTGGTTTTCCCTGTGCCTGCCTTACCAGTCAGAAACACCGGCCGGTTGGTGTGATTAACAAAATTCGCAGCCAGTTGAAAAAGCAAATTGTCGGGATCACTTTTGAACTGATTCATCAACCCAAAAATATGTAAAAGCGGGCTGGCTTACACTTCAATATTATTTTCTTTCATCCACTGGCAATAATTCAGCACTACCCTGATCTCGGCAAATGAATAATCGTCGCCCAGCTTTTCCTTAATCGGCATTACGGAAGTCCCCCCTATTTCTTTAACCGTCTCCATGATGGCAGAGATCTTATGTTTAGGCAATAAGGTATGTGGTTCTAATATTCCGGTCCTGACAAAATGAGCAAGGTGACCTTCGATCGTACTTTGTACGAGCTGCCGCTCCTGTGATATTTCCGCGACCGACCGGCCCGCTTTAAACAACTCCAGCGTTATGGTTTTCGTGTCTCCTCCCCGGGTATGTTTTTGCCTCGATATATTATTTGATTCACGACTAATATTTGAGCGGCTTTTTTTATTTTTTGTGATTATATCAAGAAAGTGCGGCCCATATTTCCGCAGTTTGAACTCACTGAAACCCTGGATGCCAGCCATTTCCTGGATCGACCCAGGCGCCAGCCTTGCCAATTCAAGCAGCGTTGAATCGTCGAAAATATTATGTGGTGGCAGATTCTCTATGGATGCGAGATATTGCCTGGCAGATTTAAACAAACTGAACAGCTCGCCGCCTTCCTGATCGCCGCCTGCCGATGTCACAATACGTTTGCCGGAAGGTTCAAATAATTCAACCTGGACCAGGCCACGTAAGACCTGCCAGCTGTTCTCGTTAAGTTTTAAGATAGGATAATCACCTGAGGTCTGCGTCAGCAAGCCCATCCCAACCGCTTGCCGTATAAATGATCTCCATTCTTCCTTGCTATATTCCTGTCCGATAGCGAATGTTTTCAGCGAATGATGTTCTTCTTTCACAGATTTGCTGCCGCGCAAAAAATCAATGATGTAATTCGCTCCGAACCGTTCCCCTAAACGACTTATAGCACTTAACAGTTTCTGTATTGTTACTGTGGCATTGAACTTTTTATATTCACTTAAGCAACTATCACAGGAACCACAATGATTAACCGTTTTCTCTCCGAAATAATTCAGCAGAAACTTACGACGGCAATCGCGACTTTCACAAAACGATGCCATCTGGTCCAGCTTCTTCAACATGATCCTCGACTGCTCTTCATTTCCCTCAACCGTTGCAAACCGTTTTAATTTGAAAACATCTCCGGCACTATAAAACAGGATCGCGTCACTTTGTAATCCGTCCCTTCCGGCACGTCCGGTCTCCTGGTAATACCCTTCAATGTTTTTCGGCAAATCGGCATGAATTACAAACCGTACATTGCTCTTATTGATCCCCATTCCAAAAGCTATCGTGGCCACTATTATCCTGACTTCATCTCTAAGGAATTTCTCCTGTCGTTCTTCCCGGGTTTTCCTGTCAAGACCTGCATGATAGGCAGCTGCAGAAAACCCTGCCTTCTGAAGATCCGCTGCCAGGGTCTCCGTCGAGGTTCTTGACAGGCAATAGATAATGCCGCTTATGTTTTTCCTTTTAACCAGGTATTCAATTATTTGATCATAATAGTCACGCTTCGGCCAGACATAATAATAAATATTTGGCCTGTTATAGGATGTTTCAAAAAGCCTGAAGTCTTTCAGCCCGAGTTTGTCAATGATATCTCTCCGCGTAAGATTATCTGCTGTTGCAGTAAGCGCAATAACAGGAACGCCAGGGTGTTTTTCCTTCAGTTGACCAAGGAAAAGATATTCTGGCCTGAAGTCATGACCCCATTGGCTGATACAATGTGCCTCATCAATGGCGAACAAACTAATGGTTAGCCTGCTGAGCAAATTGATGAAGTTCAAATCTCCGAAAAGCCTTTCAGGGGCGATGTACAGAAGTTTGATAGATCCGCTCCAAAGCTGGTTAAGTATTTCTGTTTGTTCTGATGTGCTTTGACCTGAGTTCAGGTAGGCCGCCTGGATTCCATTTTGCCTGAGGCCGTCAACCTGGTCCTTCATCAATGCGATCAGCGGAGAAATTACGATTGCTGTTCCTGCCAAAACCAGCGCCGGAAGCTGATAACAGATTGACTTACCCCCGCCGGTAGGCATAAGCACAACTGCATCTTTTTTATCAATAATATGGCGGATAATAGATTCCTGGTTCTCGCGGAATTCGGTATAGCCGAAATAGCGCTCAAGTATTTGCGTTAGTCCGGCCGGTTGCGGGGCGCGAAAACCAGGCAACGCGCTCTCAGCATTTCGTTCGGGGGGTGCCAAATTATTATCAGCGGTGATGATATGATCTGAAGGTGATTTCATATTGATCGCATGAAGGTATCAGCATCCCTTATGACTAGCCTGGCTTAAAACAGGTAACGAAGAAGAAAATCAGCAATGGAACAACGTGTATTCCTCATTGTTTTTTGCGAAAATGAGGTTTGTACCTCCCTTTATGACGCGTGCCCTTGCCTGGATTATAGCCCGGAACAGGACCAAAGCTTTCAGGTATTTTACCTTTGGTAACCTGGGTGCCAAGGAGGTTTTCAATTACTGCAAACTTATTCTGCTCTTTCTCACTGATGAATGTATACGCGGTGCCGTCGGTTTCAGCCCTGGCAGTCCTGCCTATACGGTGTATATAGTCTTCGCCGTCATTTGGTACATCGTAATTGATGACCAGATCTATATTATCAATATCGATCCCCCTTGAAATGATATCGGTTGCAACAAGAATCTTGAGATTCCGGCTTCTGAAGTCAAGCATTACCTGTTCCCGCGCAGCCTGTGTAAGGTCCGAGTGTATTTCTTCGATATTAAATTTCGCTCTCTTAAGTTCGCGGCTAAGTTGCTTAACCGCCTGTTTCTTTGAACAAAAAATCAATACAGATTGATTGACGCGATCACGCAACAGATATGTTATCAACGGGATCTTCTGAGCTTCATAAACAACAAAAGCTTCCTGAACAATTTTGGCAGGAGGTTTTGAAATGGCAATATTTATTTCTTCCGGCTGATGTAAGATCTTTCGTGCAAGGTCCCTGATCTTTTCCGGCATAGTTGCCGAAAAAAGTAGGTTCTGGCGCTTTGGAGGCATGAACGAAATGATTTTCATGATATCATCATAAAAACCCATGTCCAGCATTCTGTCCGCCTCATCAAGAATCAGGTATCTCAGGTCTTTCAGTTTCACGTACCCCATATTCAGATGGCTGATCATTCTTCCAGGTGTACAGATAACGATATCGGCTCCCCGCGAAAGCGCTTGCTTTTCAGTTGTAAAACTTGAACCATCACCACCGCCATACACAGCAATCGAACTGATGTTGGTAAAGTAGGATAGTCCTTCCAGGTTCTGGGCAATCTGAATTGCCAGTTCCCGGGTCGGAACTATTACCAATGCGTTTATATGATCAGCTGAATGATGAGAGTTCAGAAGCATGTTGATGATCGGAAGCAAATAGGCAGCAGTTTTCCCCGTGCCGGTCTGTGCTGATGCTATAAGGTCTTTGCCTGCGAGGATCAGTGGGATAACTTTTTCCTGGACAGGTGTTGCGTTTTCATAACCGGTTGCTTCAATCCCTTCAACGAGGGATTCATGCAGGCCAAATTCTTTAAAATTCAAAGTGGGAAATAATTAATTGACTATTTATATAGGTCATGGTAAAGATAATGCAAAGCGGGATTGTTAAAACGTTAACTGTGCAGTTTATAGGAAACCTGCGGAAGGCTTCCTGGAGAAAGATTGATTCCCGCAACCGGCAAATGCGTAGCAGCAGGAATCAAAATCGATGATATTGCAAAGATCTATAGCCTGGTAAAAAGTTCAGCAGACCCTTTAAAGTTGCTATTTAAGCGTTGTGATCGGCCGTTTCTTTTGGCTCTTCTGCCGGCTCTTCCACTGGCTCGTCCAGAGGAGGTTGCTCAACTTTCGGATTAGTATTTTTGATGCTAAGCTGAAATTTGGTATTGAGGCTAACTTCGTAATTCGCGGTAGTGAACAATGTTTTTACCGCATTATCCTGGATCATAACCGCAGCGAGATCGACGGCAAGAGGTGATGTACTTATCACATTGGCCACACGTCCGTTATTAAATTCAATAGTGAACTTATAACCTGCCTTTCTTCCACTACCTGCTCTCTCGAAATCGATTCTGTTAAGCGCCAGTGTCTGATCAGTTGCGGCTGCTTTTTTCATCAGAATCTTAATAATAGGCAGGTATTTGAGCCAAATATGAGTGTACATAAGTCTTGTTTTAATCTTGAATTTGTACAGGAGTGAAAAAACATTCTAGCAGTTTCGGAGCCCTGTAGTGCAGGCAAGGAGTACAAAGATGCGAATAAAATACCCGAAAAACTAAAAAACGATGCTTAAATTACCATTCACAGCGCATTTTCTCCTTATTTTCACAACATTTTGAGAGACTGTCTAATGGGAAATGCTTAGCCACCTTATCATATAACGATTGGTGGTTATAATGGCCGGAGTGATCAGGTTTCATAAATTACAGAAGTCGTTTACCTTATTTCAGGATCCAACCCCTGACCTCCCCCGCCTCGACGAAATCGAAGTTTGCAAATTCTGCAAGCTGAGTGACAGACACTCCATTTTCCAGCTTCTTCATGGCCGGTGCCAGGGTATCCGGTAGCGAATATATATTTCGGCCAGACTTCAACACAATACTCTTTAACGGCGAAAGCTTCGTTGTAGCACTGATGTTTAAATAGCCTCTTTCGGAGTTTGGTAGAACAACCCGATAAAAATCACTGGTCGCGGCTTCTATAGACACAACGGTATTGTTCGGAACCTGGCCTACTATCTGTGATTTGGTAAAGGGCAATAACCTTAATGTATTTGTTTTCTCCCTCGTGCGCATCATTTTTCCGACTTCGGATACAGAACCACTGATTTCCGGTGCCACCGGATAATCAGGATTTACAAACGGCAACGGGTCTATCGCCCCGCCCTGGGCATAAATTCCGAAATGCAGATGAGGAGCCGTGGTCCTGGCATTCCCGGTATTGCCCATGAGGCCGAGGGTATCTCCCACACTCACTTCCTGGCCATCACGTACCAATTGAGTATCCAGGTGAGCATAATACAGCGTATAATCTTTTCTTTCCGGCCGCATCCACACTACTTTTCCTCCAAGATTATTTTCATTTACCCTGGTAACCCTTCCCGGGGCGGCAGCTATCACCGGTGTTCTGCGCTCAGCAAAAATGTCCACTCCTTCGTGACGCCTCGCTCCTCCATCCCGATCGGCTCCCCAGTAACTCCTGATATGATTTTTTCCCGTGGCCCTGATTGGAAATGCCAACGATGCCCTGGCTGATATTTCGACCGTGTATTCGCAATCCTGCAAAAGTTCCGGTTGAAGCCGGAGTATATAATGACCGGATCGCTCTACTTCGTAATCGATCGCTAATCCTGTGGTGTCTGAAGAAGCCACCAGTTTCGGTGCCGACGTGCTTGCTGTGTCCTGGCTCCACAGATCAAGATAAAGCCTGAAATCACCGGAAGGTTTTTTTGAAACTGAAATCTGCAATCGCTCGCCTCTTGTCGCGCTGAATTTTAATCCGGTAGCGGTCGGCTTACCGGCAGAGAAAAAGCCGGTTTCCTTATAAGGCTTATTTACGTTTACCGGTTGAGCAACCGCGAGTGCGGCAGCATTGAGCCACGATCTTCCAAGCGCTGTTGACTGCAGGCCGGCCTGGTTGATCTTGCTGGTGTATAATTCATGCGGGGTTTTCTTTGAAAATAATCCTGGTTTTGAAGTGGTCCTGCAGGACAAGAAGGCCACTAAAGTTAAAAATATCAAGAAGTTTTTCATAATGGCGAAGGTTTAAAAAACGTGCCATTCAGTTTCTCACACAACAGCTCATTAACTAAACAAAAACTTAATGTCATCTTCGGACAAAGACTTTACAAAACCTTCTTCTTCGCCAACGAGGTCCTCGGCGAGTTGCTTTTTTCTCTGTTGTAACTGGACGATCTTTTCCTCTATCGTGTCACGACAAATCATCTTGTAAGCAAATACATTTTTTGTTTGCCCGATGCGATGGGTTCTGTCGATTGCCTGTTGCTGGACCGCAGTGTTCCACCAGGGATCAAAAAGAAAAACATAATCAGCAGCCGTAAGATTTAGTCCGGCATTGCCAGCCTTAAGACTGATCAGGAAAAGATTTGATTTATCTTCCGGATCCTGGAAGGCACTTACCATTTCGGCTCTTTTGGATGGCGGAGTCTGGCCATCAAAATGAAAATAACTAAATCCCCGTTTTGAACACTCTTCAGCGAGCAGATCCAGCATTGACGTGAACTGGGAAAACACCAGGGCTTTATGTTTGCCGAGATTGTAAGTGAGCTCGTCCATCAACATCGAGGTCTTGATGGAGTCAGTGCAGCTTTGTTCATCAGCAGGCAACAATAAAGGAGAGTTACAAATCTGTCTCAGCTTCAATATTCCCTGAAGCAACGCAAGCTTATTTTTTTTCAACCCTTCTTTTTTAATACTCAGAAAGAGGCTACTGCTGATCCGGTCACGGATACTTTCATAGTTTTCTTTTTGTGCAGCACTCATTTCACACCACATGATCATCTCCGTTTTAGCAGGCAGATCAGGCGCAACCTGCTCTTTGGTTCGTCTCAATATGAACGGAGCTGTAAGCTTTTGCAAGGCTGATATTTTTTCGTCTTGCTTATCGCGGTCGATTGGATCTGCAAACTCTCTTTTGAAATATTCTTTGGTCCCAAAAATTCCGGGTAAAAGAAAATCGAGCTGTGCATATAAGTCAAATGTGTTGTTCATCACCGGGGTTCCGCTTAACGCGATCCGTGTTTGCGAGGATAACTGATTTACAAGTTTTGTTATCTGGGCTGAAGGATTTTTTATGTGATGACTTTCATCAAGGATGAGGGTCTGAAAGCGCAGAGATGAGAATATCCCGAAGTCTGATCTTACTGTTCCATAACTTGTAATTATTACCTGATGATTGATGTCGGACAAGCTAGATTCAAGCCTCGCGCTACCATGATAAACATGGCAGCCAAGATGTGGAGCAAATTTTTCAACCTCCTGTTTCCAGTTATAAAGAAGAGAGCTTGGACAAACAATCAGATGCCTGGAAGAAGGGTCGGCCATTATTCTCGCACTGAGAAAACAAATGGTCTGCAATGTTTTTCCAAGTCCCATATCATCGGCAAGGCAGGCCCCGGCGCCGGCTTCCGCCAACAACATCATCCATTCATAACCTTTTTTCTGATAAGGTCTTAACGTTGCTTTGATCCTTGGATCATGAGGATAAACAGTTGTATCCTGCTGTTGCCACAATTTCCATTTAACGAGCCAATCGGACTTTATCACTGATTGCAATTCCTTGCTCTCATCATTGCTGAATGCAAGCCATTTTGGTACGCTGATTTCTTTATCCGAAATCTTGCCGACTTTGATCATGGCAGCATATTTTTCCAACCATGGTTCTGACAAAACTCCTAATGACCCATCTTTTAATATTACGGCCCGCTGCCCCGATAATAACATCTTCTGCATTTCTGCAAGTTGTATTTCTTCCTTCCCAAAAGAAATTTCTAACTGGAGAATGGCCAGGTGATCCTCTTCTCTTATCAATTTTGCTGTTGTCTGGATCTGGTCAGCCGAGTACCGGAAATGTTTTAGCATATCCATACCCGTTACTTCAATGTTCCCGGCAAGCAGTTTGTGATATGCTTTAGGGAACCATTGATTTTTCTGTGCCTCAGCAAACCCCAGGTAGTAATACCCGTTCAATTGTTTTGGAAAGGAAGGATGCAACGATTCCAGAAATGTACGGAATTCATTTTCCTTCTGTTTGTTGCGGTGAATAACATATTCTACTGAATTTCGATTTAGCTTCACCGTCTCCTGCCACTTATCCTCCATCACAAACCCATCATAGATCCATTGTGGAGTAATCATCAGGAAGGAATTGCTGATCTCACTTAACATCACCCTGTTTATCGGCAGCACTTCCACGGCTGTTGCCTCGAGCAAGCCATTTCTGTCGACTGAATAATCCGATTCGAGCGGTGTTAATATCTCCTCAATAAAGGGTTCGGGCCTGGAGTTAAATTTTCGCTCACCAAGTGAGTCCAGCCAGTTGAGTGTCTGGGCATCTTTATGGCTAAGCAAAAAATATTCGTTGTTGCTTTCAACAATAAATTCATATCGTTTAAATAAGGTGACATCATAGTAATCGCCGTTGATATTAAAACGGCTGCGTAGGGATAAGCTGTCCGGGCTGCCCTGCAGGTCAAATTGCAAACCGGGCCTGTACCTGCTCATGGTGCATGCCGAGGTAGTAAAACGTACATTGTCTACCGGCGTTTTATGATACCATTGAACAGTATCTGCGAAGGGCTTGATGCGCTGGAACAAGTCAAGCAAATGCCGGGTTATGCTGGAAGAATAATAATTTGAAAAAGGGACACCAGCCTTTTGTTTCGCAAAGTTCTTTTTTATCGTATCCCGGGTGAACCCTATGCCCTCTTTACTGAACCACTGTAATATTTCTTTAAAGGGTTTCTCGATTGCAGGAAAATGCTGCTTGATTTCAGTACTATTCAGCTCCTTATTAGTGAACGGTGATTTTGGAGCCGACCTATCGATAACAAGGATTTCAAGAACCTGGTGATCCTGGAACATCTTATAGGGCGACAGAAGTAAAACTGCCTTAATATCTTTTTTAACATCTGCCATAAACGCCTGGGTCGGTGTTTGAAAAATTGAGGCGGCAATTTAGGTCAATTATTAATTGCATCATTTCCGGGGACAACGTCAGTCAGGAGAGCGCATGTTTAAGTGGCGGTTTCTAATCCGCGCAATGATAAGGTGGGTAATTTTTTGTACAGAAGGCTGGCGGCATTAAGAGATCCCGCCAGTTGCTTGCTACTCAAATGGTTACATGAAGGCTTGATTGGGATGAATAAGGGACT
This sequence comes from Flavitalea antarctica, assembly GCF_054461535.1. Taxonomy (NCBI): domain Bacteria; kingdom Pseudomonadati; phylum Bacteroidota; class Chitinophagia; order Chitinophagales; family Chitinophagaceae; genus Flavitalea; species Flavitalea antarctica. The sequence goes on along the minus strand of NZ_JBTLQG010000028.1, from coordinate 58,930 downwards.
TCACAACTACCATTGCGGTTCTCTCTTAATCTTAAAGCATAATTACCCTTATTCAATTTCAGAACATCCGGTCGCCATGCCAGGAACCAAAACGTATATCCCGATGGCACGTTTGTTGAAAATGACTAAGTATTATTTTTTCATCTAAATGCAGTGATTATGATTATAAGCAGAACTGAAAAAGTAACGACGGAAAAGTTTGATATACTGCTTGAAGGCAAACCTGTAGCAATAAAGGCATCAAGATATCAAACACATAACAATGAGATCCGGTTTCGGGTAAGCATTAATGATAGTCCAGTCTATATTTTTGCTTACGATGAAGAACTGGAGAGGGCTGTAGCCATAGATCAGAGTTCAGCCATTGCCGCAATTTCACCAAAGATCGAAGAAGTGATCGGCGCAAGGTTGGCTGCAGCAGCATAGCATACGCGGGACGGTTTATATACACTAAAGGCGGATTTATTCCGCCTTTTTTTACATCCGACATCTGCCGTACTAACTACATCTGCCGTCCTCACAATGTTTGGAAAGTCTCATACTCGCAGGGTCATGCTAACAATGTCACGTTCACTATGTGCGGGTGGTTATTTCCTGTAAGGATAATTCCGGTGCGAAGAAATATTATTCACCATAAGGGCGATAAGCAGCAATATGCAAGATCCCGAAAACACCGGTGATAGCACATACCAATAACCCAATGCCTTAATTTTTTCGCTCCCGATATTTGCGATAAGAGCCGTCGCACCCCCCGGAGGGTGCATCGTTTTTGTAATTTGCATTAGTACAATTGAAGAAGAAACCGCAAGCGAGCTCGCCAACCACAGATGCCCCGGCAACAGTTTACTGGCAGTAACGCCAACAAGCGCTGATATCAGGTGTCCGAATATAAGGTTGCGGGGCTGAGCAAGAGGGCTGTTAGTCGCACCAAATACCAGTACTGCTGAAGCCCCGAATGATCCAATAAGAAATACATTGTCCTGTTCGCCAATCCGGTTTTGCTGAAGATATCCGATTGCCCCAATGCCAACAAAGGCCCCGAGAAATGTCCATAGGTGGTCGATAGGTTCTACAATAGTCTGACGATAAATAACGTAACGAGCTATCCGGTAAGTTCTTTTGATTTTTCTTCTCACGCTCTCTTAAAATGTTATGTGATATCTTATTTTAGTCAGTGATACTCAGTACAGGCTACTTTTAGTAAGTGATGCTTCGCACAGGCTCACCGCTTAATTTTCTTCAGCTCCTCCATTGTAAAGGGTTTCTGACGGTCCTTGTATTGTTTCCTGATCTTTTGTACAACGCCAGTATTTACAGGTGGAGCCCTGTTTTCCCAGGCATTCCTGATGAAACTCATTAACTGCGCGATGTCTTCATCATTGAACTCATCACTGCTTCCTATCCCCGGCATATCACCATTTATCTCCGGAGCTTTATACAGCCTACCATTAACATCCACGGGTCCCGTAAGGCCATATAATACTATCCGGCCGAGATGTTCCGCATTGCCCGTGACCCAGTTGGAACGGTTTAATGGCGGAGCCAGCGACTGTATTCCCTCCCCGTCATTCCCATGACAGGTCTGGCAAACGGTTGTAAAGATTTTGCCGCCCCTGGGATAACGCTTCATCAGCTCAGCCGTTCTCCCCGCATTTCGTTTGCTCACCATATCTTTTCTCACTTTTGCCAGGCGCTGATAAACGATTAAACCGGTATCCTTATTTTCGATCAGTTTTTTATTTAACGCATCCTCCCGGTTCTCCATAGTAGTGATGATGGCATCAGCGATATATAGACTTGAAGGATATTGTTTCAGCAAACGGTTCTGCATCTCTTCAACACCCTCGGGATCAAATTGCCGGATCCGGCCAAGTACGAGTGCAAGCCTGATGGCATTTGTCGAATCTGAGGTAAACTGCTGTAGTGCCTGGAATATACTTTTTTGGTTTGATGTCGAAATGATTGATGGTATGGTTGCCATAGCCTGCGTACGCAAAGCAGCATGCTGCTGGTTCAGCAATGGTTCGATATCTGAAGATTGGAGTGAGTCCAGACCTTCAAGGGTCCAGAGGGAATGCATTACCCCCAGCGGCTGGTCGTGGCGGGTGATGGCTTGACGCAATAACGGCACCACCTCAACGGATTTTTTATCGATCAGGAGCTGCTGGGCCAGGTCCCTTACCGTTCCGTTTGGATGATTCAGATATTCAATCAGGCGTTTGGGGTCGTCCCCAGGTATAACGGGAACCGGCTTTGAGCTTTCGGGTATAATACGATAGATTCGACCGCAATTCAAAGGCAGCGAGAGGCCCCGGCTACTGATTTCCTTCTTCAGATAAGGCGTCAGGTAGGTCTTATGTTGAATAATACCGCGGTACATATCCAGTACATAGATCGCCCCGTCGAGACCGGTATACAGATTTACCGGTCTGAATCTTTCATCACTGCTGGCCAAAAACTCATGATCATTGTAAGCTTGCCGTCCCTTTACAGCAACGCCGCTGTCATTAATAATATTTCTCTTGATAAGATTCGCTGATGGCTCTGCCACAAAGCCGTTGCCGAGATAGGACTTTTCAAACAGATCACCACGATATATCAGTGGCCCGCAGGCGGCAGTAAAATTTACGAGCCTGAGGCTGTCGTTCAACGTGCCCTTCATGTATCCGCGGTTCACACCAGTAGTTGCCCGGATCGGATAAACGCGGTTATCGCGGACGATTTTCTCATTGAAACCTGCAACCCTTTGCTGATGAGGGTTACCCGAGCCAAGGCCGGGGCTGAAATAATCCCCGAGGAAATTCTCAGAGTTATTATTGTAAAACAAACGGCCCTCGTTATCCTGTGTGATTCCCCATTGGCCCCTGAAATGAGTTCGTTCGATCAACCAGCTATTGCCCTTTTTCCGATACCGTTTATCTGATTTTGCATTGTAGATCCAGTTGTCCATAGCCCTCAACAAACCATTTGGCTGGTGTTCTACGTTTCCTCCTTCCGCATATTTGTCATCTACTAAAGTTTTCTTCCCGGGTTTGTCGTCCTGGATTTCCACAAACCATAGTTTTGGCGGCTCTCCAATCAGGATACCATTTTCGATCAGGCATATGCTTCTTGGCAAAACAAGAGAATCCATAAACACCTTCCGGGAATCCATTTTCCCGTCTTTGTCGGTATCCTCGAGAATCACAATCTTTCCATCCGTCGCATCTTCGCCTGTGCCAAGAGTGTCCGGCATGTAACCGGTCATCTCAACCACCCACATCCTGCCTTTGTTGTCGAAGGTCATTGCTACGGGAGCAACTACCAGCGGCTCTGAAGCCACTAATTCAATTTTCAACCCCGGATCCGTTTGCATCCTCGAAATTGCAGATGACGCGTCCAGCACCGGTGATTCCTTATATTGTTCCCTGATTGCTGCTGTATCTGTTTTATTACTTCCAGCTGGCGCTGGGTCATTTGTACAGGCGATTAGAAAGAGAAAGAGTCCTATCCACGCTGAATTCCGGCCGTAACCCATTAATAATTTATTGTTTCGTTAGCAATGTTCAAAGTTAATTCATCAATCGCCATTCGATCCCCCGCCACCTCCTAAAGTTTAGCGAGTTTCTCAACAGCCCTCTCGAGGGTTTGCTCTTTTTTCGCAAAACAAAATCTCACGATACGGTTGTCTTTTCCGTCCTGGTAAAAAGCCGAGACCGGGATCATCGCAACGCCAAACTCTTTTGTTATCCTGATTGCGAACGACTTATCATCTTCGTCACTTATCTTTTCATAGGAGGCACAAATAAAATAGCTACCCGACGATTGCTTCATGGTAAACCTGGTCGATTCCATCAAACGGAGAAAATGATCCCTTTTTCCCTGCAATTCTTTGCCCAGGTTCAGATACGAGTCGCGATCCCTGAGGTAAGTGGCAATTCCCACCTGCGAAGGGGTATGACAACTAAAGCAGTTAAACTGGTGAACCTTCCTGAATTCTTTAGTGAACTCAGGTGGAGCAATGCAATAACCGAGTTTCCAACCGGTGCAATGAAACACCTTCCCGAACGAAAAGCAAACAAAGCTCCTTGCTCTCAGGTCGGGGTATTTCAACATGCTCAGATGCGATGAACCATCATATACCAGGTGTTCATAAACTTCGTCGCTTATGATGAAGATGTCGGTATCCTGAACCAGTTTCCTCAATTCCGATATGTCGTCTTCGTATAAAATACTTCCTGTGGGGTTGTGAGGGGAATTAATGATGATCGCGCGGGTCTTTGACGTAACTGCTTCCCTTACAGCTTCCCAGTCGATCCGGAAGTCGGGCAATTTCAGACCCACAAGAACAGGGCGCCCACCATTTACCAGTATGTTTGGAACATAACTGTCATACGATGGCTCGAGGACAATTACTTCGTCACCAGGCTGCAGGATGCTTGTAAGTGCCGTGTAGATTGCATAAGTTCCGCCGGGAGTGATAGTTATTTCGCTGACCGGATCAATTTCCGCAGCATATAAATAGTGATTTTTTTCAGCTATTGCTTCACGCAAAGGAAGCCACCCCGGCATCGGCGCATACTGATTATAATCATCATTCATGGCCTGGTTAACGAGACGGGTCAGCTCGCCGTCCATAGGGTAGTCAGGAAAACCCTGGCCAAGGTTCACGGCGTTTAATTCAGCCGCAAGGCCACTCATTACGGTGAAGATTGTGGTACCGACATTAGGTAGTTTCGAATGGATCTGCAAGCTTGTTAGTTTCGCGTAAATTTAGTTGTTTATGTTTATTTCACTCCCCGGCTATGATCTAAAAACAAGTGAATTATTACATTAACGGCAAAATTCATGGTCGTTATTAAGTTATATTGTCAGAGAATCAAACCTTTCAAAATGCAGATCAGAAAATGGTTGCTGGCGATGCTGACCATATCGGCAGTAAACACCGGGTATTCTCAGCTTAAACCCGAGGATGTTAAGACATTTACCCTGCCGAATGAAATGAAGTTCCTGGTGGTAGAAGATTATTCTATACCAAACGCAAACATGTATCTGTTCTGGAAGGTAGGTTCCCGAAACGAATATCCCGGCATAACAGGGTTGTCACACTTCTTTGAACACATGATGTTCAATGGGTCAAAAAAATATGGCCCCAAGCAGTTCGATAAGACCATGGAGTTCAACGGAGGAGCAAATAATGCCTATACAAGTCAAAATGTAACGGTTTATACAAATTGGTTCCCAGCCTCTGCAATGGAAACAATCTTTGACCTGGAAGCAGATAGGATCCGTGATCTCGCGATCGATCCTAAAATGGTGGAAAGTGAGAGGGGTGTTGTTACTTCCGAAAAATCAACCGGTTTGGAGAATGAACCCAAAACAGAACTTTACGAATTACTGTATGCAACAGCCTATACAACACATTCCTATCGCTGGCCGGTAATAGGCTATTTTGAAGATATCAGGAACTGGTCAAAAGAAGATCTTGAAAATTATTTCAAAACCTATTATTCGCCAAATAACTGCGTGGTCGTAGTTTCCGGCGCAGTAAAATACGAACAGGTAAAAGCCATGGCAGAGAAATACCTTGGCTCTATTCCAAAAAATAAGCCGGCAAAACCAATGAGCCTCGTGGAGCCTGAACAACACGGCGAACGTCGTGTGTTGGTAAAAAAAGATGTCCCGACTTTTAACCTTATGATAGGGTATCACGTCCCCGCTACCGGCACAGCAGACTACTATGCGCTCGATCTGCTGGATGCGGTACTTTCCCGCGGCAGATCTTCAAGGCTTTACAAAGCTGTGGTCGATAGCTTACAGCTTGCTACCGAAATCAGCTCATCAACTGAAAACGGCTTTGATCCCGCGCTGATGCTGATTGACGCAACCGGTGCGAAAGACAAGGACCCCCTGGTCCTGGAAAAGGCCATTTATGCGGAGATTGAAAAAATCAAAACCAGTGGTATCACGCCCGAAGAACTCCAGAAAGTAAAAAATCAAAAACTCATCACTTTTTACGGGCAGATAGAAACGATCAATGGTAAATCAGATAACCTGGGATCATACGAGTTGTTTTTTGGAGACTACAAAAAGATGTTTGATGCTCCGAAAGAATATGAAAAGGTAACGGTAGATGATATAAAAAGAGTTACAAAAACTTATCTGAAGACATCAAACAGAACAGTTGGAATCATGAGCCCCCAGGTTGAAGATTAGTTACGAATTTTTTAAGCGAATTGATATGAAAAAAACAGCAGTCTCCATCATTTTTATCTGCATATGTTTTGCGGTTTCCGCACAACAAAAATTTCAATTACCAAAGTATACAAGCTTCAAGCTCCCGAATGGTCTTACTGTTAACCTGATGGAACAAAAAGAAGTTCCACTGATCAGTGTAGCCCTTTCGGTGCCCGCGGCCAGTATTTACGATGGTCAACAAGCGGGTCTGTCGGAACTGACCGCTTCTGCATTGGTGTCAGGATCTAAGAATTATACCAAAGATCAGATACAGGAAAAACTGGACTTTGTCGGGGCAACTCTTAATGCATATTCAAGGCAGGAGTATTCAAGGATCTCCGCACGATTTGCCACGAAAACGCAAGACGTCGTTTTTGGTTTACTAAAGGATGTGGTGATAAACCCAACGTTTGATGAAAAAGAGTTTGATAAGCTAAAAACAAGAAGAAAGGCTTCACTGGAAGTTGCAAAACAAAGCCCGTCGGCGGTAATCAATAATTACTGGAACGCTATGATGTATGGCAATCATGTGTATGGAAATGCGCCGTCAGGGCTGGTTTCCACGATCAATTCAATGACCGCGGCTGATGCCAAAAAATTTCATGAAAAATATTACAGGCCAAACGGATCTGTGATTTCAATCGTCGGTGATTTTAACACTGCTGAAATGAAAGCTAAGATAACCGGGCTGTTCAGCGAGTGGAAAAAAGGCGCGGGAGAGATCGTAAACCCTGCAGCTGAGCCCGTCAAATTGCCGGATGGATCAAATGTTTTGTTGGTCAATAAGAGCGATGCGAGGGAAACGACTTTTTACATAGGTTCAAAAGGAATAGCGAAGAATAATCCGGACCAGGTGGCCATCGAGGTAGTAAACACGGCTTTTGGGGATCGCTTCACTTCATGGCTCAACGATGAACTGCGGGTCAATTCGGGCCTCACTTACGGCGCCAGGAGCAGGTTTGATGCGAAGAAATATTCCGGCACGTTCCAGGTAACATCATTTACCGCAACGAAGACAACTTTTCAAACAATAGATAAGGCTTTGGAAGTGATGGACCGGCTGCAAAAAGGCATTGATGATACCACCCTTCAATCAGCCAGGAACTATGTGGTGGGACTGTTTCCAACGGAGTATGAGACTTCGGGCCAGCTGGCCAACCTGCTGAACGATATGTTTATCTATGGTTATGATGCAGCGTACATCAACGACTTTGAGAAAAATGTAAGCCAGGTAACACCTGCCAAAGCCAAAGAGATCATAGCCAAATACTTTTCCAAAGACAAGTTGCAGTTTTTGTTGATCGGTAAAGCCGACGAGATCAGGGAAGGCGCAAAGAAATACGGCACAGTAACCGAAAAGGAGATCAAGGAAGACAGTTACCAGGTGAACAGGAAAAAGACGTTTTAAGCCGGAAGCGTTATAGCCCAGGACTCACCTTACTTAATCTTTTATCTCGATATTTTCCGCATCAACGCAAGTCTCGCCCAGCAGGCGGAGGTACACTTGTGCCACGGTGATAACATCCTTCTGGCAATAATGAACTATGCGCGCAAGGTTGCGTTCTTTCCAGTAAACATCTCCAACCATGCTTCCATCAATATCATCTTTTGGCGTTTTGATTCCGAGCACCCCGGCAAGAAGGCTAAGTGAAGTAAAGCTCTTGTAATCACCGAATTTCCACATCTCCAGTGTATCAATATGCGGCACTTCCCACGGCTTTTTGCCAGCTATATTAAGCATGGGCGGCAGGGGAAGGCAGTTAATAACCATTCTCCGGCACAGGTATGGGAAGTCAAATTCTTTACCATTATGAGCACAAAAATATTTCTGTTGGCCGGGGCTCCAACGGGCAAGCATATCCGAAAAGGCAAGAAGTACCGTTTTTTCATCATCCCCGGAAAACGATTTCAGCACAAGTTTTTTACCTGATCCATTTGTTTGCAACAGTCCGCAACTGATGCAGATCACTTTCCCAAACTCGGCATAAATACCGGCTCGTTCATAAATCGTTTCCGGTGAATCAACGGTATTATTCCGAAGTATGATCTCCGCTTTTTTTTGCCACAGCGCCTTCCATTCTTCAGTAAGCAAGTCGTAAGACGGATGCTGGGCGACCGTCTCGATGTCTATAAACAGGATGTTACTGAGCGGAACGTTCATACATATGAATTGACCGGGATGAATAATAACTCTGATGCTGGAAAATAAAAAACAGGCTTCCGGAATAGAAGCCTGTTGCAATTTATGAATCGTTTGATAAAAGCCTGTGTAAAAACCGGGTGTTTACAGATATTTATCTCCCTTGTTTCTCTTCACCTCAGCCACATATTCCTTGATCTCCTGCTCTTTTTCTTTTTTGCAGATAAGAAGGACATCTTCTGTATCCACAATAATATAATCATCAAGGCCCTGTAACATTACCAGTTTGTTGTTCGGTGCATGAACAACGCATTTTGTAGAATCTATAACAATTACATTTTCGCCGGCAACTGCATTGGCGAGATAATCTTTTTCAAGATTCTCATAAGCACTGTTCCAGGTACCAAGGTCACTCCAGCCAAACGAAGAAGGTATGAGGTACACATTGTCCGCTTTTTCCATGATACCAAAATCAATGGACAAACTGGGACACTGAGGATAGATCTCATTCAGTGCCGCCGACTCTTCGGGTGTATTGAACCGGTCCTGCTCCGCCTCAAATACTTCGTACATCTCAGGCAGGTACTTTTCAAATGCGGTAAGAATATTTTTCACCTGCCATACGAATATGCCGGCGTTCCAAAGGAACTCTCCGCTGGCGATAAACGTCTTGGCAAGGTCGAGATTAGGTTTTTCCGTAAAGGTTTTAACCTTATAGACATTATCGGTAACGCCATGTTGTTCATACTGAATATAACCATAACCCGTATTTGCATACGTCGGTTTAATGCCAAGTGTGATAAAAGCATTGTGTTTATTCACAAAAGCAAGGGCCTCAAGGCTAACCTTTGTAAATGCTGTAGTGTCCAGTATGATATGATCTGCCGGAGCAACAATCAATGAGGCTTTGGGGTCAATCTGGTTGAGCTTAAACGAAATGTATGCAATACAAGGTGCAGTATTTTTCCTGGATGGTTCGCCAAGAATATTCTGCATCGGAATTTCCGGAAGCTGTTTTTTGACAATGTTTACGTATTCGTTGGACGTGATCACGAATATATTTTCGGTAGGAATAAAGGTGGCGAACCGCTCGAAAGTTGACTGAATCAGCGTTTTGCCAGTGTTTAATATGTCCAGGAACTGTTTGGGGAAATTTGTACGGCTCATTGGCCAGAAACGGCTTCCAATTCCGCCGGCCATAATTGCTACATAGTGGTGTTTATTCATGTTTGATTGTTCGGGTGAATGTTTTTTATTAAAAGCCCTGGCATGTTTATATAATTCCTTCTCTTATCAGGTCGTGCAGGTGAATGATTCCCTTATATTTTTGATCTTCTGCAACGATCAGTTGTGTTATATCATGTTTTCTCAGAAGGTCAAGCGCATCAACAGCAAGTTTTGTTGCTTCAATCGTTCTTGGATTAGCTGTCATGATGTCCCTGGCAGTAGCAGTATCAAGCGAGATACTTTTCTCAAGCATTCTACGTAGATCGCCGTCAGTTATCACACCAAGCACCTTTTCGTCATCATCAGTAACTACTGTGGCTCCCAATCGTTTTTTTGAGATCTCGCTGATCACCTCTTTTAATGAAGCATCCAGCGATACCCGTGGTTTTTCATTTTGTATATACAAATCCGATACCCTGAGGTATAGTTTTTTACCCAAAGTACCACCGGGATGAAATTTTGCAAAATCGTCACTTCCAAACCCCTTCATTTCCATCAGCACAATGGCAATCGCATCGCCCATAACAAGCTGTGCAGTCGTGCTGCTCGTTGGGGCAAGGTTATTTGGACAGGCTTCCTGTGAAACCGTTGTATTTAGTATAATGTGGACCTGCCGGGCAAGGTATGAATTTATATTGCCAACCATGCCAATAAGCTTGTTCCCAAAATTCCTCAGCAATGGCATCAGAACTTTAATTTCCGGCGATTCTCCACTTTTACTGATGATCATCACCACATCCTGTTGCTGCACAATTCCAAGGTCGCCATGAATAGCATCTGCTGCATGTAGAAAAATGGCGGGAGTGCCTGTAGAATTTAGAGTGGCCACCAGCTTTTGCGCTATAATCGCGCTTTTGCCGATCCCACTTACCACGAGCCTCCCCTTATTAGAAACAATTGCATCGATTGCCTGAACAAACTGGTCGTCCACCAGGTCCACCAGGCTGTTGATAGCGTCTGCTTCAAGGCGGATAGTGCGGGTGGCGACTGATTTTATATCGATCGGATTTTGCATTTGCTGCCGCAAACCTACTGAAAAAACGGGGAGTCGAAAATTCATGGCACTACTGATTGTTCTAACTCCCATTTTCGCTTATCCTGTCCGGCAGAAACTACCTGACACCTTTTTGATCATGTACAGGTAAATCATTATTGTTGAAAAAATCGATGGCTTTAATGCATCTTAAATGTTAAAGAACCCTATTTCACGTTGCGATAACCCGCAAAATAGAGTAAATTCGCCACCCCTATAGGAAGGATTACAGAAGGTACTGATACAATCTTCTCTTGTAAAAAGCAATTCCCCGAATCCGGGGCTCTGTTGAAGACAATATTAAGATTATGACAACAACTGCAAAAAAAGCATCTACAAAAACAAAAAAGACATTAACAACGGAGGCGCGCCAGACATCTGGGAAGAAGTCAATTATTTCGACGACGGAATTGTATAAAGCTCTGCATCAATATTTTGGCTTTGACGCATTCAAAGGAACCCAGGAAGAATCAGTGAAAAGTTTGCTTTCAGGCAGGGATACTTTCGTGATCATGCCAACAGGCGGCGGAAAAAGCCTGTGCTACCAGCTACCAGCGCTGATGAGTGAAGGAGTGGCCATCATTGTAAGCCCATTGATCGCACTGATGAAGAACCAGGTCGACCTGATCCGCGGTTTCAGTGAAAAAGATCATGTTGCGCATTTTCTTAATTCCACACTTACAAAAAAACAAATTGCGGTGGTGAAATCAGATCTTTCTGATGGACACACCAAGCTGTTATACGTTGCTCCTGAAACACTTACAAAGCAGGAGAACCTGGAATTTTTTTCCGACCTGAAGATTTCATTTTTTGCGGTTGATGAGGCACACTGTATTTCAGAATGGGGTCACGATTTCCGCCCCGAATACAGGCGCCTGAGAGAGATGATGGAACAGATCAACCCTGATATCCCGATGATCGCACTTACAGCGACGGCGACTCCAAAGGTTCAGAGTGATATCGTAAAAAATCTGTGTCTCAGGGACGCAAACATTTTTATTTCATCTTTTAACCGCACGAATCTTTATTACGAGATTCAGCCCAAGATCAAAAAAAGTCAGACTGACGAAAGTATCGTGCGCTTTATCAAAGGGATGAAGGGAAACAGCGGTATTATTTATACACTTAACCGGAAAACAACGGAAGAGCTTGCGGGCACCCTTGAGGCAAATGGCATAAAAGCCGTGGCTTATCACGCAGGCCTTGATGGCAAATTGCGCGCATCGCGCCAGGACTTATTCCTGAATGAAGATGTACAGGTTATCGTTGCGACGATCGCTTTTGGTATGGGTATCGATAAACCGGATATCCGTTTTGTCATACACTATAACATTCCAAAAAGTATAGAAAATTATTACCAGGAAACCGGTCGCGCCGGTCGCGATGGACTTGAAGGTAAATGTATATTGTATTACTCGCATAAGGATGTATCAAAGCTTGAACACCTGATGCGCGACAAACCGCTCAGCGAACGTGAAGTTGGTGCACAGTTGATCAACGAAACAGTGGCTTTCGCGGAGACCGGAGTCTGTCGCCGCAAGGTGCTGATGAGTTATTTCGGTGAAGAATATGATATTCCAAACTGCGGCTCATGTGATAATTGTTTGCATCCAAAAGAAAGGATCGAAGCCAAGGATGATGTGGTTAAAGTATTAAAGACTGTCAAAGCACTTGATGAATGCTTTGCCACTATATATACGGTTCATGTTTTGCGCGGACACCTTACGCCGAACATCGCTATGTACCGTCATGAAAAACTTGCTGAATTCGGAATTGGTAAGGACCAGGAGGACCACTACTGGAACTCATTGATCCGCCAGATGCTGCTGGAAGGCTTGCTCAGCAAGGATATTGAAGATTATGGTGTTCTGAAGATCACTAAAAAAGGAAATGATTTTGCTAAAAAGCCAAAGTCGTTCAAGATTGTTTTGAATAATCTTTTTGAAGAAGCCAATGCTGATGACGAAGAAGCGGCTGTTGAGTCAAACACCGGAGCAGCCATTGATGAGAAGCTTTTCGAAATGTTGAAAGAGCTTCGTCAGAAGGAAGCAAAACGCAAAAACCTGCCGCCATTTGTTATATTCCTGGAGACCTCATTGCAGGATATGGCTACCTTATATCCAACCTCATTGGCCGACCTTGAAAAATGCCAGGGAGTCAGTAAGGGTAAATCGATCCGTTACGGTAAACCGTTTGTAGAACTGATCGACAAATATGTAAAGGAAAATGATATTGTTAAGCCGGATGATTTCATCATGAAAAATGTGGCTAACAAAAGTCTGAACAAGGTTTATATCATTCAACAGGTGGACAAGAAGATACCACTCGAAACAATTGCGAAAAATAAGGATCTGCGCCTTGATGCCCTGATGGAAAACATGGAAACCATTGCCGCCAGCGGAACAAGGCTCAACCTGGATTATGCTATTGATGAGATCCTTGACGAATATGAACAAGAGGAGATCATCGAGTATTTCAAAAGTTGCGAGACCTCAAGTTTACAGATAGCGCTCGATGAATTAAAAGACAGCAACTTCACCTGGGAGCAGTTGAAAATTATGCGGATCAAGTTTTTGAGTGAATATGGGAATTAAGGGGTTCACGACTTTGCTGTATGTTGCCCGGGTGTGGTAGAATCCGTAATATTTCCTGATCCGATCTGAATTTCAATCGTAAGTTTTTTGGCATTTTGATCATCAAATGTTATTTTTGCCGCCCACCTACGCCGATGGGAGGTTGATGTTCAACTACCGTGTGCGGCTTCGGCGGGCAAAGCCCACTTTGTTTGATGAAATTTATCAGATAAAAGGGGCGACAGGATGGTGCGGTAGCTCAGTTGGTAGAGCAAAGGACTGAAAATCCTTGTGTCGGCGGTTCGATCCCGCCTCACACCACGAAAAAAATCAGGCAGTTATGAAGCAATTTCATGACTGCCTTTTTATTTGGTACAACATAACCTCAAGGGATATTAATGTTCTAATATAGTGTTGTGATTAATTGGTTAAATACCTTACTATAAGTAGAATTTTAGATTAAACGTAATAGTACTACGTTTGTCTAACTAAGAGCAGAATTTGATAAAAAGATTGCTAATTTAGAAGGGCGTTAGTTCATGAGCCAATTTGACTATATAAAAGATTTAGCAAAGTTTGGGTTGGAAAACGACCAGGAAAAATTGTTGTCTGTTCTAAACGAGCTTATCGAGCATTCGAAAAAGACTAAAAAGATCAATTTCGCCCTTCAGCTCCAGTCTATTTTGAAGGAAGCTATTCGGCATAATCAAAACAGTACGCTTACTAAAGTCGGCTCCGATTCGTTTCATCAACGTATTGAAGACAGAGAAGTTGGAGAGTTAATATTAGAGAAGCTTACCTCAGATTACCGCTTTGAGAACTTGATATGTGATGAAAGGGTGAAAAGAACTCTTGAATTCTTCGTAAAAGAGCATCACACAGCTGATATTCTCAGAAAATTCGATCTCCCTATTGCCAATAAGGTACTGCTATATGGACCGTCTGGTTGTGGAAAAACGCTAGCATCCTATGTTATAGCCGGTGAGCTACAAAAAATGATGTTTGTAGTAAATCTAGGTGCCATTGTATCTTCTAAACTCGGCGAGACAAGCAAAAACTTAGCTAAGGTTTTCAGACGAGCATCAGTTGAAGAATGTATAATATTTATCGATGAATTTGACTCGTTAGGAAAAGTCAGGGATTATAGCCAGGATCATGGAGAGATGAAGAGAGTGGTAAATACTATTTTACAACTCTTCGACTATTTGCCGCAAAATAGTATCGTAATTGCAGCAACCAACCAAATGGAAATGATTGATGAAGCCCTCCTACGAAGATTTGACACTTCTATAACGTTCGAACTGCCATCTCAAGGTCAGATAAAGGAACTTATTGATCTGACTTTGAAAAACGGAAAATTCAAATTTGATAATCTTTTGTCAGCCAAAAAGATAATGAGAGAAGCACACGGCTTATCTTATTATAGTATTCAAAAGACCTTGATTACGGCTATTAAACAAAGCATCTTCAATCAATCAAGCAAAATCCACGAACTAGTTGTAAATATTGATACAACAATTTGGAAAGAATTACTGAGTAACGAAAGAAAGCTCCAAAAAGCCTAACCTTCAGCCTGTAGATCATTTTCCAACTCTACTGTTATAATATTCTCTACTTCATTGACCGCCAACATTTCCGCGTAAAGTTTTCCCGTTTGTCTAGCTTCAGGTAAATCTTCTTTGATTGTAACAACTAATGAAAAAGGATGGTCGCCACCATATCGGGCTTCCATACCTGGTAGTAACTGGGGATTGAGCCTACAGTTAATCGCTAGTTTCAGGGTGGATTCTTCACTAACCAGTTCATCTGCGCCTACACGAAAATGAATTTTTTGAGTATTGAATGATGGTACTGGCTTCGATTTATATCGCCCGTTTTGCGACCAAGTTAGAGTTGATTTGAGTTTTGATTTTATCGCGTCCTCTTTTTTCAAAATGTCTTCTCCTGCATGATTTCGAAAAAAGGAGAAAGCCATATGGATTGGACAGTAAGCCAGATGATTTTCTAAAACCGGATCAAAACTAAAGCACAGAGTCGCAGACACCGTTAATAGCCCGACTCTCTTGCCTAGTTCATCTGTAGAAAGATATTCAGGGAAATGAAGCGGTATTATTTTTACTTCTTCCGGTCGAACAGAATCTTCTATCACGAATGTGACTTCATTGTCATTCGAAAGAATGCTTTTGTCAGGGTCAACCAGACCATGTCCTGCAGTTTTGTTTAATAGGTTTGAAAACGGTTTTTCAAAACGAATACTATTTAAAGAGGCGCTATTAATGATCAAAGCTTTGATTGATTGTGCTCTCAAGCTCGGGTATATTTTTTGAATTTTTGCGGCAATATTAGCGGTAAGTGGTGCGGAAAAACTAGTACCGATATGTTTGAAAAACCCTATTGAGGGATTTGCGCATAAAACATCCATCGATGCATTATTCCCTTGCCCTATAAAATTGCCGCTTTGTTCATAGTCGCCAGCGCATTCTATTACATCAGGACGGAAATAATTTTTATTATGCTTCATCTTGGGAAATAGACCTGAAAAGTCGATGTGACTTTTTCTTGTATAAAGTGTCGGGTACTCTTTGCTGTGTGATATTCCTCGGAAAACGCCATCTTTAATGACATGTGCTGCTCCGCCAACGACAACGTTATTTAAACTATCAGCTGGGCAACATAAGTTTGTTGATTCTCCAAAAAAATATCCGAGGTCATAAGAGTTATTATTATTACAGGCATCGTTATTATTTGCAGTGCAGATGAAAATGAGACAGTCATTTTGATGTGCAAATTTGTCCAGTTCGTATGCATAGGTTGAAAAGTCTTCATTTGTTTTTTTGTGTCTCGCATAACAGACTGTAAGAACAAAAAGCTTTAATGTCGGATATTTAGCTTTTGCGCTTCTAAGTAATTCGAGTACAGCTCGTTCCGATAAATAGCCACTATCATCATCCAGAATTTTCATCGACAGAAGTTTTGCATCTGCATTATAATTACCTCTGTAGTCCCCAATTAAATAGGGAGTACGGCCCAGTGCTGCAAAAGCAGCTACAGCAGTACCGTGTCCATAGCCGTCATTTGCAGAATCTAAAAAAACACTCGATCCAGAAAGATTGAATGTATCGTCATTTATTAAAATTGGCGCTAGTGGCGTCTTATTGCTAATGCCTGTGTCCAACACGCCTATAATTGGTAGCTCTTCATTAGTATTGCTTATTGAGAAACCATACTCTCTTCGGGTTGTATTGAATTCGTTCGGTCTAACAACTGTTGCAAGCCCAGAAGTGACACTGTAAACAATGTCAAAGTTGTTAGCGATTTCCTGTGCTTGTTTCTCTGTAGCGTTGTAGACTTCAAGATTATTACAATCTTCGACTAGAACATATCTTAAACCGCGCTGCTCCAAATAAGATTTTAGACCCTGCCATATTGAAGTGGCTGATTGACTTGTTAGTGGGAAATCTATGAGTTTGAAGTTCAATAACTCAGCTGGACCCTGAAACTGGAGAATGTCATTTGACGTTAACAGCTTGAATTCTTTAATATAGCGAACTTTTCCAGGATAAGTAACCTTAGGATCTTCCCCAGACTCCTTTATTGAAAAATTTCTTATACCCTGCATAAGGGCATGGAATTTTCGTTGATCTGTTACAGCGAAGAGTACTTCGTGGTTGAAGCGTGAAAACCTAACTCCAAGTAGGCCAAAATCATTATACCAAGATTGGTAATAATTTTTTGCACCTGCAGTGATGCTGAATTGATTTTGGAATAGAATCCGGATGTATTCTATATGACCTGGGATAGCTAACTCTTCGTTTCTATCTGCAACCCTCCTTTCCTGGTCCTGATTAAACCTAGCTAAATAACCTTTGAAAGAGTTTGCCATCTGCCGATAGTTTGATCCCGCGGGTGTTTCTACTTCATCATCTTCTTCTTCGGGAGAGCCATAATTGAACCTGAGCGTAACCGTGTCTTCTTTCTGTTTCTCGGTGTTCAGCTTTATATGAGGTCGGCTTTTAAATGGCATAGTTCGCTAAAGTTTTTATGTGCCTCTTATGAATAATTAAAATAATAAGCGGGCTCAATTATAGATAGTTTTTTGCCTAATCGGCATAATGTCACCTGCCAATCTACTGATTTTATAGATTTATTACTACGTCCATCGTAATTTATGTCAGAAAGAAGGGCAAATGAAATGCCCTCGCAAAGCTCATAAGGAGATTATCCAAGGCGCATATGAAACTATTCGACAGAGGCATTTTTAGATGCCATTTCCTTTAATTCAAGGTTTAACCAAACTAATCGATTAACACATATGCAATTTTTTTCCTTTTTCTTCTGTTTCTTATTTGGAAGGATACCACGCTTCACTAGATCGGTAATGTCGCTCAGGGCCGTATCATCAGAACACGTGCCTATTTTTGCCCATTTCAAGGACCTCAATTTCCACTTCGAAACCATTTAGCATTTTATCAATCATCAAGCGTTGCCGCTCGTTCAACGTGCTTTCAGTAGGCTTTTCCGAGACCTTCCCCTTTTTTATCACCTTTGCAAGAATGTCGAATGCTGTCAGCAATACTGTATTGAGGCAATTGGGACACCATTCCAGCCAGACAGCAATATCTAACCTCCTTTTGGGTTTTCTCCAGAAGGTCATAGTAATCATTACGCTCTTTGCCAATGTTCGACGACATGCTATCGACCGTTGTGGACTTGCATCGGTTCGCGCCAGTTCGATGTCAGCAATAGCGCGGGCAGTCCGATCTATATCACGGAAAAAACCTAATTATCATTTTGTTCCTACAGATTTAACCATATTAATACGGAATGATTTGGTCTGAAAATCCTTGTGTCGGCAGTTCGATCCCACCTCACACCACAAAACGACTCATGACTTAAAGTTATGGGTCGTTTTGTGGGGGGGATGTCTATGTGGTATATTCAATGTCCGAGGGAAAACTTATCCTGGGTGCAGCAATAATGTTGGGCGAAGAATTGAAGTGCGCAACCAGTCTGAAACGAAAGATTTCACGCTCCGGTACAGAACTTGAACACTAATCAGGAAAGTAACGTTTGAAATGAATGCGGAAGTTACGGTACGTGAGAAGTTTTTGAAAAAACTGCGGGGAGATATACGGCCATCTACGATAAAACCCATGCGGCATCAGGCGCATGGGTTTCAAATTTATTTGCAGGTATCGATGAACTATCTTTTCAGGGAGGCCATATCGATTACGAAGCGATACTTTACGTCACCTTTTAACAAACGTTCGTAGGCTTCGTTGATGTTCTGAATGTCGATCATTTCAATATCTGCAGAAATATTTTTTTCGGCACAGAAGTCCAGCATCTCCTGCGTTTCGGCAATGCCTCCGATCATGGAGCCGGCGAAACTTTTACGGCCGGGAATAAGACTGAATGCTGCAACAGGCAGTGGATTCTCCGGTGCCCCAACGAGTGCCAATGAACCATCAACACGCAGCAGGGCGAGATAGGCATTAATGTCATGCTCAGCAGAAACGCAATCGAGAATGAAATGCAGCTTACCGCGGTAGGCAGCCATTTGTTCTTTGTCTTTTGACAGCACTACTTCATCAGCGCCCAGTCGTTTGGCTTCTGCAAATTTTGATTCTGATGTAGTAAATGCTACGACATGTGCGCCCATAGCTTTTGCAATCTTAAGGGCCATGTGTCCAAGACCGCCGATACCAACGACACCGACCTTTTGACCCGGACCTACGTTCCAGTGACGTAGCGGTGAATAAGTAGTGATACCTGCACAAAGCAAGGGAGCCGCTGCAGCAGGATCAAGGTTGTCGGGAATCCGTAAAACGAAATTTTCGTCTACAACGATGCTTTCTGAATATCCGCCGAAGGTTGGATTACCCGGAAGTTGCTTATCAGGCGAATTGTAAGTACCGGTCATGCCGGGCTCGCAATATTGCTCAAGCCCTTCCTTACAATACTGGCACTCCCTGCAGGAGTCAACCATACAACCGACGCCTACAGTATCGCCAACTTTAAACTTGCTCACGTGGTTGCCAACACTCACAACCTTACCCACGATCTCGTGGCCGGGAACGCAGGGATAAAGTGAAGGACCCCATTCGCTACGCGCGGTATGTAGGTCAGAATGGCAAACACCGCAATAAAGGATTTGTATCTCTATATCATGAGGTGTTGGCTTTCTGCGGTTAATATCCATTTGGTTTAGTGGGGCCTTGGCTGACTCCGTACCAAAAGCTTTAACCGCTTTGGTGTTATGTATATTCTTACTCTTTGCTGCCTCTAATGTTTCCATGTTAATAATTTGATAAGTGAGTGAATGAACGTTTCAACATCTGTGCCGTAAGCTTGTTCACTGAGGCGGATCTAATATTATGTGTCAAAGGTAAATTACGGGATTAACACATAGCTCGTACTGCGCCCGCCCGCATTTTCTTTAGTGAGCATTCCCTTGTTGATCAGGTCCTGGATATCCCGTGTTGCGGTGTCCTGCGAGCACCTGGCCATTTTCGCCCACTTCGATGAGGTCATTTTTCCTTCAATGCCATTGAGCAGCCGGTCCAGCATCAGGCGCTGGCGATCATTTAAACTGACGCCGGAATGCTTTTCCCAGAACCTTGCCTTTATCATTACGTTCGCCAGGAGGTCACCGGTTGCCAACAAGGCCCGGTCGAGGCAATTAAGAAACCACTCGATCCATTCGGTCACGTCCAAACCGCCTTTTTGCGTTTTTTCCAGGATATTGTAATAGTCGCTCCGCTCTTTTCTGATTTGCGAAGACATGCTGTAAAAACGTTGGGGGCTGTCGTCAGCCCTGGCTAATTGCATATCAGCAATCGCACGTGCAATCCTCCCGTTTCCATCCTCAAAAGGGTGGATTGTGACGAACCACAAGTGGGCAAGCCCCGCCTTCAGTACAGGGTCAAGGTCCTGACTGGTATTGAACCAATTTAGAAACGTAGTCATTTCTGCCTGCATCTCGCTGGCGTCCGGGGCTTCATAATGCACCTTTTCTTTTCCGATCGCGCCGGACACGACTTGCATAGGACCGCGTGCACCTGTGCGCCATGCTCCTACGGTGATCTTGTGCATTCCGCTTCTGCCGGTTGGGAAAAGTGCGGCATGCCAGCCAAACAGACGGTCTTCCGTCAGCGGGTTGGTAAAGTTTTGAGTGGCATCGATCATCATCTCCACGACCCCTTCAACATTCCGGTCCGCCGGGATACTCCCTGCTATTTCAATTCCCAGGCGTTTCGCCAGCGAGGAGCGAACCTGGTCGCGGTTCAATACTTCACCCTCGATCTCGCTCGATTTGATGACCTCCTGGGTCAGGGTCTGCAGCATGGCTTCCTCCCGAAGGGAAAATCCAAGCGCCTGCATATGGCCGATGAGTCGACCCTGGCGGTACCGGACACCGGCCAGCAAGTCGCTCAGCCTGAGTTTGTCCCAGGCCAGGGTTGGCCAGCCTTGTTGATGATAGATATACATTCTCCGCAATATTTGCGGCGAATATAACATATATTCTCCGCACGGACGATTTGTTCTCCGCTAATTATGCGGAGAATAACCGCTTTATTCTCCGCATCGACCGGAATCAGAATTAATTGTTCAAAAGGGTGCCTTGTAAAAGTCCGATCAAGTCCAGTTTAGGGTATTACAAACCCCGATTACCGGGATAGGGGGAATCTCCACCCAACTTAGAGTGACCAGCAGTCATATTGACCAGCAGTGATATTTAGAAAAAACGCTCCGCATACAAAACGTTGCAAACAAGCCGGGGCCTTAACGGCAAGTCAGGATAGCGAAGTCCTCAACTCTAAGAGACAAAGGCATCGGGCGGCCGTGGTGGATGAACTGCTGTGGCGAATAGGAATCCGACCATGGTAGATGGACTGGCCATGATGAATTGGAATCCGACCATGATGAATGAACTGGCCATGGTGGATGGGAATCCGACCATGGTGAATAGGAATGCAGTGCGGGGGTTAACACCCTGTTTGCACATATACAATTATATGCCTACAAGGCTACAGGCCATTCACGAATGAATCAAGAGCGCTTACTCTTGACAGTTAGTACCTCTGGCCTTACATTCCTTAAATACTATTGGAATAATCTGAAATCCTGCCCTTTTGATGCACAATCATGTTTACAGGCAAAGCCGGTTGTGAACGCCGAACAAAAATTGTTTCCTGCCGACTGATAACTTATGTAAATTTCATCTGGAAATTGACAGTCATTGCTTTCCCTCTTAATTCAAACCGTCGAGTGATCGGTATGAATGTTAACTTAATGAACTCAAGTGAAAACAGATGAAGAAACTAATTATCGCAGTTTGTATAGTGGCGGTGTTATATGCAGTCTATTACTGTTCCCAGGTATTCCCTGTGGCCACTGGCTATGGAGCAAAAATTATGGGCTCGGGGATATTTATCTCGGGACGAACTGAGCAGAGCATCAAAGACCAGGAAATGAATTTCACGCCATTAAACATGGCAACCTTCACAATAGATTATAAAGACTCATCAGTGACCTGTTCGCTTGCCGGAATGGCAAGTCAGAAAGCAATTTTCCGCAAAGGGCTTGGTGTAACTCTCGTAAATGGTTTGACTGAAAAAGAAATCAGGGCCCAAAGATTCGCTATTCCTGCGCCCGTCACGGGAAAATCAGACACAATGGCCTGGCCGATGGGGGACCGCATTGCCGACCCTTATCCTTCATGTGTCGATTCGCTTGCAGTAGTAAATGCAGTGGCCAACACATTTGTTCTGGGTGACGGTGAACCGGCAAACCAGACAAGGGCACTTATTGTTTTATATGATGGCCGGATAATCGCCGAAAAATATGCACCTGGCTATTCGGCTTCTTCACGGCTTAACGGCTGGAGCATGACGAAAAGCATCATCGGCGCTTTGACGGGAATCTTTGTGAATCAAAAAGGTCTTAAAATTGATGAACCTGCGCCAGTACCGGAGTGGAGCGATCCCAAAGACCTGCGACATGCGATTACAACCCGGCATTTGCTTCAGCAAACAACCGGTCTTGACTTTGAAGAAAGATATGACAAGAGTTCTCACGCGAACAGAATGCTTTTCGTTGAAGGGGATGCAGCAGGATATGCCGCCGCCAGACCTCATAATAAAAAGCCCGGCGAGGATTTTCGCTATAGCAGCGGTAATACAAACATCCTTTCGCGTATAATCAGGCAAAAACTGGGGGATTCAATATATCATTCATTTCCATATACACAGTTGTTCTATAAACTAGGCATGTATCAGACGGTGATTGAACCAGATGCTTCCGGCACTTTTATCGGATCCTCGTTTTGTTATGGCACAGCACGCGATTGGGCGCGTTTTGGATTGCTGTACCTCAATAACGGAAAATCCAACGGAGAACAAATCCTGCCGGAAGACTGGGTGAGGCAAACAGTAACACCTGCGAGCGCTACGGAACGCGGCGAATACGGGTTCCAATGGTGGTTGAATGCCGGCGAGAAAAATAACCCTTCTAACAGGCTTTATCCTGATCTGCCGGTTGACATGTTTTACGCCGATGGTTATGAAGGACAAAATGTTTTTGTAATACCCTCTCAAAAGCTTGTTGTAGTACGGCTTGGATTTACAAAAACGAGTCAATGGGGAGAGAACGAATTACTAAAATCTCTTATAGGGTCAATTAATACCCAGGGCAAATAACATAATGCCAAATCATTATGGACATAAGTCACTTAAACCATCATCTTCAAAACACTAAGAACATATATAGTTACAGTTTGTATTAGCAACGATATCTAACGAAATCTATCTAAATGAATAATAATTATTACAACCCGGCTGATCTTAAGAAGTTCGGTAACATCACGGACTTCCAGCAGGCAATGGGAGAAAAGTTTTTTGCATGGTACGGAGAAGTGTTTAAAGACGGGGAACTCACAGCACGTGAAAAATCTTTAATTGCATTAGCTGTCTCACATGCCGTGCAATGTCCTTATTGCATAGATGCATATAGCAGTGATGCGTTTGAAAAGGGTTGGAGCGAGGGCCAGATGATGGAAGCGGTTCACGTGGCTGCATCGATACGGGGTGGGGCCTCATTGGTTCATGGTGTGCAGATGATGAATAAGGTAAAGGAAATTGCGATGTAATGATCAAGTCACTCCGTGCACAACATAACATTCTTGCTGATGCAAGTGTCCAGCAAGAGATACTAACCCATGGCGGTCCCGACGGTTTTGCCCTCGTGCCCTTCCAGGAGAAATTAGCGGAGAGCGGCTTGTTGCCCTTGCAGCCTTTAGCTCCGGAAATAATGCAGGTGAACATTGGAAAGATGTGTAACCAGGTTTGCAAACATTGTCATGTTGATGCCGGTCCGGACCGGCGCGAGATCATGACCAGAACTACGATGCATCAATGTTTGCAGGCTCTTCAAAATAATCCCCGGCTCGGCATCGTGGATCTTACAGGGGGAGCACCGGAAATGAATCCTGATTTCCGATGGTTTGTTGAAGAGATAAAAAAGCTTGACAGGCATGTGATCGTCCGCTGCAATCTCACGATAATAGTTGCTAACAGGAAATATAATGATCTGCCATCTTTCTACAGGAAACACAAAGTAGAAGTTGTTTCTTCGCTGCCCTTTTATACACAGGACCGGACCGACAGGCAAAGAGGCTCGGGAGTATTTGAGGATAGTATTAAGGCATTGAAGCTTTTGAACGATGTCGGCTATGGCATGGAAGGGACCGATCTCGTATTGAATCTTGTCTATAATCCTGCAGGTGCCTTTCTTCCTCCTTCAGAGGAATCGCTGACAAGGGAATACCGGCTGGCGCTGAAGTCTAAATTTAATATCAGCTTCAATAATCTATTTGCGATAACCAATCTTCCCATAAGTCGTTTCCTGGACTACCTGTTACAAAGTGGTAACTATGAAACATACATGGAAAAGCTTGCCAATGCATACAACCCCGCAGCTGCAGCTAATGTGATGTGCCGGAACACCATTTCGATTGGTTGGGATGGATACTTATACGATTGTGATTTCAACCAAATGCTGGAACTAAAAATCGATCACCCGTTGAATCATATCTCACAATTCAATGCTCCGGATCTTCAGCACCGGAACATAGTAATTGGTCAGCATTGTTTTGGATGCACCGCCGGCGCGGGTTCGAGTTGTGGGGGTGCAGTTACATAAGGAAATCAATGTGGAGGTGCACTTACATAAAGGCTTCAACGTAAGGTACAGTTAAGAAAGGGGCTTAACGCCGGTTGCTATTACATGAAGGGTTGGCAGTATGGTAAAGCTAAATAAAAGGGCTTAACGCGGGCTGCAGTAACATGCAGGGTACAAATTATATCACATGGAAAAACTAAAAGAAGCAAGAGATTATCTGGTAAGCCGGGGAATAACAAACGCTACAACCGGCCTTGTGTTAGGCACCGGACTGCATCATATCATCAGCCTGGTAGATGTAATAGACACGATCCCCTATACGAACATACCAGGATTTCCTTTGTCAACAGTGGAGTTTCATAAAGGCAACCTGGTCTATGGTAAGATCGATGATCACTACCTGTTAATTATGCAGGGCCGGTTACATGCTTACGAAGGTTATAGTTTACAGGAAATAGTTTTCCCTGTACGTGTGCTGAAGCTGTTAGGTATAAAACAATTGTTTCTTTCCAACGCAGCCGGGGGCATAAATACGGATTTCAAAAAAGGCGACATTGTACTGATAGATGATCATATCAACCTGCAATCAGGAAACCCTTTGACCGGCCGGAACCTTGATGAGCTTGGCGGACGTTTTCCGGATATGAGTGAACCATATAGCCCAACATTATGCAAGGCAATCATCGCCCAGGCTGATCGCTTGGGAATAAAAATTCATAAAGGCGTATATGCTGCGGTCAACGGTCCAAACCTTGAGACAAAAGCAGAATACCGGTATCTTAAGGTAATTGGAGCTGACCTGGTTGGAATGTCGACTGTACCGGAGGTAATTGCAGCCAGTCATATGCAACTGCCATGCGCAGCGATATCCGTTGTTACCGACGAGTGTGATCCGGATCATTTAAAACCGGTCAACATAAGTGAGATCATAGCCGTTGCCGGCAAAGCGGATCTTATCTTATCCAAACTTATTTATGAAACCATAAAACATCTCGCCTGATATCAAAATACATGGAACAGGCACTAATTATATTTACGAAAAACCCAATACACGGCCAGGTTAAAACAAGGCTCGCCGCCGCAGTAGGAAAAGATATGGCACTGTCTATCTATCGCCGTATGTTGCTGTACACAAATACAATCACAAGTGATCTCCCTGTCACTAAATTGCTTTATTATTCGGATGCAATAGGAACTCAAGACCACTGGAGTGATCAGATCTATACCAAGAAATTGCAGCGTGGCGCGGGACTGGGGCAAAGAATGGAAAACGCATTTCGTGACACATTTGAATTGAACTACCGGCGCGTGATGATCATTGGAACAGATTGTCCTGGTCTTACACCCGGCATAATAACAATGGCCTTTGACAACCTGGGAAATAGTGACGTTGTTATCGGACCTGCAAAGGATGGAGGATATTATTTGCTAGGGATGAATAAAATGCATGGCGAACTTTTCAGGGGGATAAACTGGAGCTCAGAAACCGTGTTGCAAGAGACCTCAAGGATATGTTCCCGATTAAATCTTAGTACCTATCTGCTTGAGGAACTGTCTGACATAGATACAGAGGAGGATTTGATAGCACATAAATCAATGAACGCGTGGCTCCATGATTAGTATTATTATACCCGTCTACAATGAAGAAAAGCATATCGTGCCGACCATCGAACTGATAAGGCAACATGATACTGAAAATCTTGTTAGTGAAATAATTGTTTCAGACGGAGGTAGTAAAGATGATACGATAAACACAGCAGCATTAACAAACTGTCGTGTTATCAGCAGTCCCCGAAAGGGCCGTGCTGCACAAATGAATTATGGCGCTGAACACGCTAAAGAGAACTTGTTATATTTTATTCATGCTGATACCATTCCGCCAAAAGGGTTTTCAACAGACGTTAAAAGAGCGATTCAAAGTGGCGCCGGTGCTGGTTGCTTTATGTTAGCGTTTGATCATGACCATTGGTTCCTGAGAACACTTTGTTGGTTCACCCGGTTCAATGTCGGCGCATTCCGGTATGGCGATCAGAGTTTGTTCATTAGGAAACCACTGTTCCGGTCACACAAAGGCTTTCGCGAGGATCATGTTGTAATGGAAGATTATGAATTGGTGACAAGGATCAGCGATCAATCGGAATTTATTGTGATTAAAAAGCCCGTAATAACGTCAGCAAGAAAATACCTGGAAAATGGTTTATTCAAAACCCAGGCAGTTTTCTTTCTCATTTTTTTCATGTATAAGTTTGGGTACACGCAGCAAAAGTTGGTTTCTACTTATAGAAAACTTATTAAGCAGGATAAATTGTAAATATGCCCCGGTTCAGTGTTGCGTGATGCAGCTATACCTTCATGCGGAACCCCGCAAGAAGATTATAGCATGTTGCGTGATGCAGCTATACCTTTATACGGAACCCGGCAAGAAGATTATAACATGTTGCGTGATCCAAATGAATCTTGACAAATGGTTGGCAAGATTATTATGCCATTTTGCTTAATGCAAACAACATCTTTATAATAACGACCACCAGGACAATTATGCCCATTCAACCATTTGATATCATTATTATAGGATGCGGTTCAGCAGGACTGAGTGTTGGCTTATTTATGAATAAGGCGGGGTTCAGGGTAATGATGATTTCGAAGTCGGACCACGACATCGGAGGTGATTGCCTGAATGATGGCTGTGTTCCGAGCAAAGCCCTGATCCATATAGCTGATATCGTTTTCAAAGCTCGACTGGCTGCAGACTTCGGTGTAAAGGTTGAAGGCAAACCTGACTTTAAGAAGATAATGGACTATGTGCGATCCAAGCAGGCTTTGATTCGAAAACATGAAAACGCAGAATGGCTGAGAAACGAGGGAATCTCAGTTGCTCTCGGTATTGCAGCCTTCAGCGGCCGTAACGAAATACAAGTTGATGGAGAAACTTATACCGGTAAAAAAATTGTGATCGCGACAGGATCAACGGCGGCAAGGTTAACCGTTCCGGGAAGCGATACCGTACATTACCTGGACAATGAAAATATATGGAAACTCGACAAATTACCCGGGACGCTGCTGGTTGTAGGTGGTGGTCCCATTGGCGTCGAGCTGGCCCAGGCTGCAAGCAGGTTAGGTTCCAAGGTTATATTGATTCACAGTGACAAAATGATCCTGGATCGCGATGAATATTCAGTCGCTGAGATTTTGCTAGCAAGACTCAGGCACGAAGGAGTTGTCGTGAAATTAAATTCAAAAGTCGTAAAGTTTATTTCATCGACCGAAGCAATAGTGAAAAGTGGCGAAGGCGATAGTGAAACAACAGCGTTTGATGCTGTCTTTGTTGCTGTTGGTCGAGAACTAAATTTTCGCTCCCTGTGCCTTGAAAAAGCTGGCATCCTTGTGAAAGATGAAAAAATAGTTGTCGACAATTATCTTAGAACAAGTAACAGGCATGTTTTTGTTTGTGGAGATGTCGCGGGTGACCTTAAGTTTTCTCATGCAGCAGAGTTTCATGCACGAATACTTATCAATAATTTCTTTTCCCCGTTTAAACGGAAGCTTGACAACAGGCATATGTCATGGGTAACATTTTCAGACCCGCAGCTGGCTACTTTCGGATATAGTGAAAGGGAGCTGAGCATTAAAAAAATAAAATACCGGAAAATAATACAGGATTTTCAGAATGATGATCGTGCGGTAGTAGATAGCTCAGACTATGGCAGACTTATTTTATACCTGGGGCCGGGGAGGTTTTTGAGGGGTCGTAAAATCCTCGGTGGAACGATGGTTGCGCCCGGTGCAGGGGAAATGATACAGGAGCTGTTGCTTGCAAATTCGGCTGGAATTTCAGTTAACGAGATCTTCAATAAGATCTATCCTTATCCTGTTGCATCAAGGATCAATCAGCAACTGGTGATCAATCTCAAGGAAGAAAGCCTGACTTTATTGGTCAAACGATTATTGAAAACCGCGTTTAAAATTTTTAGTTAGTTGTAATGCAGGCATAGTCACGCAAGGTTACTCAAACGGCTGAATAAATCGGTAAGAAAGATTACAAACATATGTAGCTTCATAAAAAATTAACGGGGTTGATTCATGAATTTATTGATACCGTGGGCTTTCCGATACTGGTCACTGTGTTCCTTGTTCTTTTTCTCCTGGAATCCAGGTTTCAATTGAGGAAAAGGGTGGGAAACAGATGGCAGCGAATAATTACCAATGTGATCGTTTCGATCCCGGCCTTAGTACTTCTCAGGTATCTACTGTTACCGGTCATGGCTGCCATCGCATATTTCAACCAGCGTATTCAATTCGGATTAAATTATCTTATCGACTTACCTCCCTGGGCCGAAGGCTGTCTCGCGTTTTTGCTGCTTGACTATGGCAACTACATCTGGCATTACTTAAATCACAAGCTTGGCTTCTTGTGGCGATTTCACCTGGTTCATCATACGGACCCGGATGTTGATATCACTACTGCTTTTCGGTTTCATTTTGGCGAGCTTATTGGCTCCGTATTCTCGAGGGGGCTTGTGGTTTTATTAACCGGGGCAACTCCTGAACTGGTGCTGATCTATGAAATTGTCTTTGAAGCTGCCACACAATTTCATCACAGTAACTGGAAGCTTCCAATCTCTGTTGAAAAAACGCTTAATCTCTTCATAGTAACTCCAAGGATGCATGGTATCCATCATTCCGTAGTCAAACAACACACAGACAGCAACTACTCTGTTATTTTCTCAATGTGGGATAGAATACATAGGACCGACCGCCTGGATATTGACCAAAACCTCATCGTAACAGGGGAGCCTTCATATAGTAACCAATCTGAGCTCACTATTTTTTACCTGCTAAAGCTTCCATTCACAAGAATACGTAAATGGAATTCACCCGAAAATGTATTGCATCGGAATCCTCACCGCACAGATAAAAAAGAGAGCCCAGAATAGTAATTCAACCATCAAATCAAAACGCTTTTTTCTGTAATTGCGGGTAAGTGATACCAAGCTGTTCAAGATATGTTTTGTATTTTGATGGATCGTAGTAGTATTTTTTTAACAACGGCCTGTATTCATCCATTATCTTTTTATTCAGGTGAATCGCGGGTTTATCATCGGGCTGAACAAACGATATGTATTTTGTTTCTTTCGTTTGTACATTTTTATGATAGGTCCAGGCATCGGCAATGATCTTAGGATCGGTTAACATATCAAGTAAAGTAGCAGCGACTACTTTTGAACCGGCCAATACTCCTTTATGTGCGATGGGTGTTGCCATTGCCATAGCATCAGCCCAGTTGTGGCCCGGTGTACCCGGGATGTTGGAAGGATAACGAACAACCACTGTTGGAACGTTCCAGGCAATGTCAGCAATGTCATCGCTCCCGCCACCCATTGAAAACTGAACAGGTCCACCGAGTGTATCGATCTTTACTGCGAGTCCGTCAATTGGCTCGCCCCGCTGTGTTTTCTTAGGTGCATTCACCAGCTTTTGAACCGCCCTGGCAAATTGCTGATCAGCCGAATCCCATACAGGTAAACCGACCGACTTGATGTTTTTATAAACAGACTCCGCAATTGCTTTATTAAAATGGCCTGGCCATGCAGTACCCAACAATTTATGGCTGACTGTTGTACCCGTCATCGTTGCGACAGATTTTGCATACAGCACAGCTTCGTCATACATTGATTTGATGTCTTCGTATGTTCTTTCGCGTAAGTAATACCATACAGATGCCTTCGAAGGAACAACATTAGGCTGATCGCCTCCGTCAGTGATCACGTAGTGCGAACGTTGGGTGGGTTTTAAATGTTCTCTTTTAAAATTCCATGCGATATCCATCAGCTCAACAGCATCCAGGGCGCTTTTGCCACGCCATGGAGCGCCGGCAGAATGGGCCGAATTCCCTTCAAATGTGAACTCAACAGAAACCAGACCATTGTTTCCGGCGTCACCCCAGGAAACACCGAGATTGTTACCGACATGTGTGAAGATACATGCATCAACATCTTTGAAGAATCCATCCCTTATATACCAGGCCTTGGTGCCAACCAACTCTTCTGCAACTCCCGGCCAGATAATTAATGTTCCGGGTAGTTTCTGTTGCTCCATCTTTTGCTTTACCTCGAGGGCCGACAGGATCAATAACGGGAGGCCGGAGTTATGACCTTCGCCATGCCCGGGCGCACCTTCCACGATGGGCTCCTTATAAGCGATGCCTGGTTTTTGCGATGCTTTAGGTATGCCGTCAATATCGCTTCCCATCGCAATCACCGGTTTTCCATTTCCCCATTTTGCAATCCAGGCAGTGGGAATACCACCGATTCCCCGCTCCACGGTGAAGCCATTTTTTTCCAGTATCCCTGTGAGATAAGCTGAGGTTTCAGTTTCCTGGAACCCAAGTTCAGAGAAGCTGAAAACCTGGTCCACCATCTCCTGAGCCGTTTTCAATTTACCGTCCAGCGACTTGATTACATCCTTCTTCCACCCCTCTACTTTGGGATCTGATTTAGCAGATTTAGGATCAGTTTTGGCTGGCTTATTTTGGGAAAATGTATTAAGTGAAAAAATGAAATTGAACGATACGAACAAAAAGGAATAAACAGAAATTGATCTCAGTGATTGCATATTGTCAGTTTTGTGTTGGAAATAATTTCACGATGGCAGCAATCGGGCCTGGTTCCAGGTACCTTGAAAAGGATCACTACAGATGGTGCAGGCTGAACTCTAATATACGCACGATCATTTAAATAAATGACAGAATTTATGTCAAAGTAAATGAGCCGGTCAATATGATTAACCGGCTCAGGATATTCTTTTGGAAGAGGGAATGAATGAAGGGGATATTTATTGAATTGTTACGGGAGGAACGGAGCCAATATAACCCTGTGCCGCCCTTAATGGTGCACGCTTAACGTAAACATCCGCATCCAACGGTGCTCATGTGCCAAGTCCGTCTACATACCGGTTAAACATGCAAAAAGCCGCGGCAATAAGTACTGTGTCATGTATTTCTTTATCCAATGCTCCCTTTTCTTTTGCTTCCCGGATCTGCTGGTCAGTAACAAATTTCCCTCCCTTCTGAACGGAACCTGCAATTACAAGTAAGGCCTTCATTTTTTCCGAAAGGTCAGAGTCAAGGAAATCCTGCTTAAGATTTTGAATGTGTTGGAGATCACATTCCATATAATATCCCGCCATGGCACCATGGACGCTTTGGCAAAAGAAACAATCATTGAGATAAGAAACATAGGTGCCGATCAACTCCCGTTCTCCCCTGGACAGTGAATTGTTTTCATTTCTTAATAAGATTTCTGCAAGCTCGTTCATTGGCTTTGCAGTTTCAGGACTGTAGGCCATCGGTCCCCTGATGCCGGGTTCATCGTTTTTTAAATCTATATGCGCCATAACAAGGTTTTTAGTCAATGATATTTGTTAAGTATGTTGATTACCACAAAAAATAGCTGGTATTAATTAAAGAGTGCAATCGCCTCGCATGAGTGTGACAGGAATTTCATTTAAAAAATTTGACAACCCTTAAGCTGTAGACATCTTTTTCACATTGATAACTGCTGAAGTTGTTTTTAACGAATTTGTTGATTAAACGGCCTGTGGTTGTGGTGGTGCATATCCTTTTTCGGCGAGCCTTTTGCCCATTTCCTCGTAATCACCCGGGTTTGTTGGCGTCAAGGTTGCGAGCCCATCTACATACCTGTTGAACATGGAAAAAGTTGCAGCGATCAGAACAGTGTCATGTATATCCAGGTCAGTTGCGCCTGCCGAACGTGCGAGGTCGATATCGTGCTGCTTAACCTCTTTGCCCAGAATCTGCACCTTCCCGGCGATATTCAGTAAAGTTTTCATTTTATCACTGATCGCCGCGGTTTGATAATCATGCAGCACATCATCCATTAACCCCGACTCACTGCCGAGCAAACATCTTGCGGCAGCAGCATGGCTGCTTGTACAGAATACGCAGCTGTTACGGGAGGAAACAAATGTTGCGATCATTTCTCTTTCAGCCTCAGTTAAAGGAGATGGTCCGCGCAGTAAAACCTGTGCGAGTTCATAAAGATGTTTACCTGTTTCAGGTCTGTACATAGCAAGGCTCCTGATACCAGGGACGCCTTCGGGGACATTTATATATGCCATAACAAAATTTTTTACTTTGGTTTTACAAATAATACGACTATCAGTCCACAAACGAAAATCATTGAAAAGATCAGTAAAGCATTTCCATAGCCACCCAACAGAGTAACAAGCACGCCAACAAACAAAACACCCAGGCCGGTAAAGATGCGACCTATGTTCAGTGAAAAGCCGGTAGCTGTTGCCCTGATCTGTGTGGGGAATAATTGAGGGATATAGGATGACATGATTCCCATATTTAATCCGAAAAATATAGACAGCACCCCGATCTCCAGGTAGATTACCGGACTGAATACAGTATTGCTTTTAAACAATACAAATGACAATACTGCACAGGTAGCAAATCCAATTGTCATTGACTTGTGAATACCAATTGCTTTCACGATCCAACCGGACAGGAAACCGCCGGCCAGTCCGCCCATGCCCAGCAGCATCATTGAGGTGGCTCTTTGCTTCTGCGCATCTGCATCGGTGATCAGGCTTTGAATCCAGGTTGGCAACCATGAAAAGATTGCCCAGAGACTTATCAGCATGGTACCATAGATAATGGAACTGCTGATAACATCTTTGCGATGATTGTCAGAGAACATCGTTTTAAATGTATTATCTCTTTGTAAAAGAATGCTTCTATCGGCTATCCATTTATCTGATTCATTAATAATCATAGCACCAACCAGTGCCAAAGCGATAGGGATCACGCCTACCATAAATCCTTCCCGCCATGAGCTTACAACATAATTGATAAGACCGGCGGAGAATATTCCGATGGGGAAAGCAATAGATAAAATACCTATTACAATTGCTTTGCTTTTTTGAGGCCAGACCTCACTTAGCAAAGTGTATGAAGCCACCGCAACTCCTCCCACACCAAACCCACTCAACAGTCTGCAAAGCATAACCCCCCACCAACTTGTCATCAAACCAGTAAAAACGGTGAATATTCCATAGCAGGTTATAGCGAAAAGAAGTGATTTCTTCCTGCCGATTGCGTCCCCGATCACTCCCCATGTGAATCCTCCAAACGCCCATCCAAAAATAAATAAGGCGTTTATGTAAGCGCTTATTGCATTCAGATCTGTAGTTGTCTCACCCATCAAATCTTTTACCGCAACAGGCAGGTAAACCGACATCAGCGTGGACACAGTTCCTCCAAGCACACTGCACAAAAAACAAATCGCGAACAGGGTGCCCAGGTATAAATTTGAGGTTTTGTTCATTGTTTATCATTTAAGCAGTTCATCAATGGTAAAAGAAACATAGTACAGTCCACCAATGTATGGTGACC
This sequence comes from Flavitalea antarctica, assembly GCF_054461535.1. Taxonomy (NCBI): domain Bacteria; kingdom Pseudomonadati; phylum Bacteroidota; class Chitinophagia; order Chitinophagales; family Chitinophagaceae; genus Flavitalea; species Flavitalea antarctica. The sequence goes on along the minus strand of NZ_JBTLQG010000028.1, from coordinate 25,142 downwards.
CATAGGCAGTGTAGACCTTGTTATTTAAAACATTGCTTGCACCTATTTTTACCATTGCCTTCAGGTCCGGGAGCTTTTTGTTTATCTGGACATCTACCAGTGAATAAGCACTGACCGGTCCGGGTCGCATGCCATTAAATGGACCGTACCACTGGAATGCATCCTGCCAGTGCCATGACAGGTTGAAACCAAAATTTTTGTATACACCCGGATTCCCAAAAGAAAGGTTAGTGCTCCATTCCGGTGTATTGAACGGTGCAACCTTCGTTGCATCTGCTTTTCCGAGAATAAAAGAGGACCACGTAATGTTGCCGCCAATTGTATAACCTTTGTCGAGGTTGTAAGTAAGGCCGAGGGTTGCACCCTGTGCAGAAGCTTTGTCTTCGGCATTGGTATATAACTGGAAATTTTGAACACCACCGTTCAGAATATCGGCTGCTGCAGCTGAGTTTATAGATCCATCAACCATAACAGGATTCTGGGGGCGAACTACCACTGCATTTAATATGAAATTTGTATAACGGCTATAGTAATAATTGACGTCAACAAACAGTCGCTTACCGACCAGTGCTTTGTAACCGACCTCAAAAGCATTCTGTTTCTCCGGGCTTATGTAAGGATAGTTGGATTGAACAAGCACATTTTTAGTTGCTTCAATTGCCTCTGCGGGTGTTTTTCCTCCTGCAGCCATTGTTGCCGCATAGGCAGCGCTGAATTTTCCCACTGAAGCAGCAGTGAATGAATTTTCGTAAACATTCATTCCGACACTATTGTTAGGAACACCACCAAGGATAGTGATCGGTCCGGCATTGAGTTTAATGTATTGATCGATCGGGGTTGGATTTCTGAAACCGCTCTGAATGGACGCTCTCAGGTAATGATTCGGAACTAAGGTATAAACTCCGGAAAAACGGGGCGTGAAGCTACCATCGAAGTTTTCGTTTTTGTCGTATCGGAGTGACAGGGTCAATTTAAGTTTATCATTCAAAAGTCGTTTAGCTGCCTGGATAAAAGCGCCATATTCTTTGATGGTTATCTTTTTGTCCTTGTCATCAATCAATGTTCCATTGGTATTCATATCATAGTACCTGAAACTTGCCCCGGCAAGCAGGTCGACTACTTTTATCGTTTCAAATTCATACTGACCATCTGCATGATAAAATTTGTTATGACTGAATATACCAGCGCCCTGGGTGCCATATTGTTTAGAAATAACATCTTTAGCATCGTTAAAACCGGGTGTGTTGGGCAGCAGTCTACCCTGGTCAGCGAACGCCCTTGACATAACATGGTCCGAAGCAGGTATACCGCTAATACCTCCCTTGTATGCGGTAGAGTACCTCGTGAACCAGGTGTTGTCTGCGACACCCGGGGCAACAGTGTTACCATCAAGATCCTTTACCCAATAACGGTTTATGAACTGCCCAAGTGTCCTGGTGTTGTAACCATTGTCACAACGCTCGGCTGAACTATAAACCCGTACAAAAGAATTATTATGTCTTAGCTCCAGCCTGTGTGTCTGCAAAATGAAACCATTCACATTCATACGTGCACTGCTGGTAAATCCTGCGAGAGCCTGTGCGCGATTGTATTGATAAATGATCCGAAGATTGTTTTTTATCTTATAGTGAAGGGAGCCGTTTGTTTTGAAACTATATGTATTATAGTTCATAAGGTCTTTTTCCTCGTAGCCGGTCCTTGCAACCAGGCCAATGCCTGGCAGTGTTCGGGAAACCTCATCACCATAGATGTTCAGACCGTCGTAACCAGGATTTGAAGGTCCGCGTTTATCAACCGGGGTGCCCGGGCTGATGTCAGTGTAGTTATTTGCATACCAGTCCAGACCATTGAAATATCCGATATTGATTTTAAATGCAAATTTGTCATTGAATGCCTTTGCATACCGCACTGCGATATCGTTTACCCCATGCGGGTTAGCGAAATCTTCATCTATATGATTCAAACCGGTTTTCAGATGCACGGATAAGCCCTGGTACTTAAATGGATCCTTGGTTTGTATACTAAGCATTCCATTGAAGGCAGCCGGTCCGTACAGCGCAGATGCGGCACCAGGAATAAGTTCAGCGCTTTCCACATCTATATCGGAAACTCCAAATAAATTACCCATTGGAAAATTCAGACCGGGGGGCTGGTTATCGATCCCATCTATCAGTTGAAGGAACCTTGCGTTGGACGTGCCATTGAATCCGCGCGTATTGACTGTTTTCATTCCAAGACCCACAGAATACATTTCCATCCCTTTCAGACTTTGAAGACCATCATAAAAGCTAAGTGAAGGTGTTTCCTTAACCGCCTGGTAATTCATTTTTTCGATACTGACCGGTGATTGCAAAATGTTTTCACGCATTCTTGAGGCAGATATCACTACCTCATTAAGTGCGGATTTCTGCTCAAGAGAAACATTCAGCGTAGAAGTCACTGCATTAACGGTGATTTCTTTCTCCGCATAACTGGCTGATGAGACAACAATTGTGAACGGAAATTTGATGTTTGTGATGTTGAGAGAAAAATAACCTTTGTCGTTTGATATGGTACCCTTTGTTTTTCCTTTTACGGAAATGCTTGCATTACTCACCGGTTCTTTTGTGAGGCCATCAGTTACATTGCCTGAGATTTTCAGATCCTGGGACATGGCATAAAAGGAGAGTGCAAGCGCAAATACAAGCGCTGATGCGTATTTCATAAATTATTTTGAAGAAGTTAAGAGTTGGTTGATTGTTTGGGGTCAGGAAATCCATGCGGCGGTCGTACATAACCGTTAGTTGCTAGTCTTTCGGCGAGCTTGTTATAATAGTTGCTGTCGCCAGGTAGAGCTGTGCCCAACCCGTCGACATAACGGTTGTAAAGGCAAAACAGGGCTGCTATCAGAACTGTGTCATGGATCTCCAGATCTGTTGCTCCTGCAGCTTTTGCGTCATTGATTGCTTCGATCGTAACACTTCTGCCACTCTCGCGCGTCATCATGGCTATGTATAACAGGGCCTTCAGTTTTGGGGTGACTGAGGCGGTATCAATATTATGCAGCACTTCTTTGGAGCTCTTACTTTGCCCCAACAACCTGTCAGCGGCAGCGGCATGTGCGGTTGTGCAGAAAGTGCATTCATTGCCACCGGAAACGGCGGTTGCAATCAGCTCCCTTTCGGCGGCGGTCAATGAGTTATTTCCCCTGAGAAGAAATTGGGTAAGTTCCCGTATCGGCCTTGCAGTATCCTGACGGAATTCCAGCAAGCCTGTGATACCAGGAAGATGTTCCTGTACCGGTATATATGGCATGGCGTAATTTTAAATGATCAAAAAAAGTGAACGTGTCAGCTTTTATGATCGCGGTGGCCTGCCATGTTTATCAATAAATGAATCTGTAAGAGACGAGGTGATCAGGGGATAAATCATGAGCCCGTCAACCATCCTGGATACGATGGCATAATCAGCATCCTGAATCTGGTATTGGGTAAACATCGCTCCTTTCTTTACCTGCTGGGTTTCCTGCTTTCCTCCAAGGTCATTTGCATCGGTACCAAAATTGCTTTTCGCAACCTGTAGTTCGTCTTTTTCCCGGTTAGGTAAGCAGAGGAGATATAGTGTATCACCAGAAACTTTTCTTTTGACATAGTTATGATGACTGCCATTAATGGTGATCTCACCATCTATTCGCTCATAGCTGCTCCAGGACGTAATGTATGGAAGGTTCAATGGAATCCGAATCTCAACCAGTTCAGCATCATCGTAGTGATGTTGTTCGATCTGCCGGGTGATATGTTCAGTAGACTGCTGCCCAAGATATCCAAACAGGAATGTATATCCTGCAAGATTAAAAAAGTGAACAAGAAGTAAAATTAAAGCAAGCAGTTTTTTCACAAAGCTTTTATTGGGCTTAAGATTCGATAAATATATATATTATTTCCAATGGAACAAGAAATTCTGAAGAATCAGTTTTTCAGATGTTGTATCCTGGCCGCATTAAGGATGGCAAGTAGGGCAACTCCCACGTCAGCAATAACAGCTTCCCATAAAGTTGCCACACCACCTGCTCCAAGAGCCAATACGAGCAACTTAACTGTCATAGCCAGTATGATGTTTTGCCAAACAATTTGCCGGGTGATCTTCCCTGCTTTAATTGCCGAGATTATTTTTGACGGCTGGTCATTTTGAATTACGATATCAGCAGTTTCTATTGAAGCATCGCTGCCAAGACCACCCATCGCAATACCGGCATCAGCGAGTGCAATAACCGGTGCATCGTTTACCCCATCACCCACAAAAGCAATTCGTCTGCCGGCGGATTTCAGCTGTTGTACTTTGTTCACTTTGTCTTCAGGCAGCAGGTTGCCATAAGCTTCATTTATCCCTAATGTCCTGGCAAACTCTGCAACAACAGAATCCTTATCTCCCGATAGCATGACAGTCTTCAGTCCCAGGTGATGCATTTGCCTCACCGCACTAACGGCATCCGGTTTCAACACATCAGCAATGGTGATATACCCGGCATAGACGGAATTAACAGCAACTATAACAACGGTGTCGGCTATAGTCGCGACCGAAGATGGATAAGTGATATTAAATCTATCAAGAAGTTTAGCGTTACCGGCCAGAACAATCTTCCTGTCAACTATCCCTTTTAACCCGTGGCCCGGAATTTCTTCCACTTCCGACACATCGATTGCTCTTGCGTAACCTTTTTCATCCGCAAAATCCACAATGGCGCGTGCGGCAGGATGTGTTGAATTTGATTCAAGGGAAGCTGTTATCGAAATGAATTCGGAGTCTGCCATAGTTACCGGCACCACTTCGCGGACCTTAAATACACCCTCGGTCAATGTTCCTGTTTTATCCATTACGACAGTGTCAATCTTTGCCATTACATCCAGGAAGTTTCCGCCTTTGAACAACACTCCATTCCTTGAAGCCAGTCCAATTCCCCCAAAATAACCCAGTGGTATAGATACAACCAATGCACATGGACAGCTGATCACCAGGAACACAAGCGCACGATAAAACCACGTGCTGAATTGATAGTCAGCTACAAAAAAATACGGCAAGAAGCAAACCGCCAGCGCAAGAAAAAACACTATGGGAGTATAAACTTTAGCAAATCTTGAAATGAATAACTGTGTTTGTGATTTCCTGGCACTGGCGTCTTGCACCATTGAAAGAATATTACTGAGTTTGCTATCTTTAAACAGGGCCTGTACCCGGACCTGTACTACCGTATTCAGGTTTATCATTCCGGCATATACTCTCTCGCCTTTATATTTTGTATCCGGTTTGCTTTCTCCTGTGAGGGCCGCAGTGTCGAAGGATCCATGCGTGGTGAACAGGATGCCATCAAGCGGAACTTTTTCTCCTGCTTTTATCTCAATGATTTCTTCAATCGCTATGTCTGACGGGTCAACCTTTACGGGTTGTCCGGACCTTATTACTGTTGCCGTGTCGGGTCTTATCTCCAGCAAAGCTTTTATACTTCGTTTAGCCCGCCCTACTGCCGCATCCTGGAACCATTCACCTATCTGGTAAAACAACATTACTGCTACGCCTTCTTCATATTCACCAAGTATAAAAGCCCCGATGGTAGCCACAGTCATCAATACAAATTCGTTAAAAAAATCTCCCCTGGACGATTTTCTGAGGGCAAGTAAGATTACCTCCCTACCGGCGAGTATGTATGCCAGGAGATTAATGGCAAAACCGTAAGGATGGGGCAGGGAATAGTTCAACGCAAATTTCAGAACGAGCAATACCACAAGAATTGTTAAGGCAAGGAGCAGGTCCCAGTGCCCGCGCCATCCGGGAATGGCCGATTGGTCATTACTGTGATTATGATCATGATCGCCATGACTGTGATCATCATGAGAATGGTCGTCATGACTGTGATTATGATCATGATGCTCATGGCTATGATCAGCGTGATTTTGGTAGCCACGGCTGTGTTTATCGTGACGATGGTCATCAGCGATTTTCTGATCATGGGAGTTGTAATCATTCCGCTTGTGAACATGACCACTACCAATATGGCTGTTATGATCATGGGCGTTGTGATCATGGATTTCGTGAACCTTCTTCTGATCGCTGTTTTTTGGATTAAGAGTACTCATTCCATTCTCTTTGTATGTAGATCTTATATTATTAAACAAAAAATTACCGCATTCTGTTGCCCAAATCAAATAAGAGACTGCATGATGGTTGCAGATCCTGGGCTGTGCGGCATTTTGTGCGTGATTTTTGCAACCATGTTTTCAAAATAATTTAAGGACCTTTATTCCTGCGATCGATGGTTTGCAAAATTGGCCGGTAATTATGGTGCTTGATAGCATAAGTTGGCAAATAGCAACCTTTCGGAAATAGCTACTTTCGGGTGAGCTGATGCCATCTGATCAATATGGTCAGTGACCACAAAAATCAATTTGATGAAACAAGGAATATTAGCCGTGGTTTTGCTTTTAGTTATGGCATGCAATGATAAACCAGTCGAAAAGACAACAGGCGGTTCAAATGATACCACTACCGTGGTGGGATCTGATGATAACACTATTGCAATAACCTCCGATATACCGGATGGCATTAAACAGTGTTACTCTGTTCTCAACAGAGATACTGTTCTCCTGTCATTCACGCGCCGGGATACTGCAGTGAGCGGGGAACTTACCTATAAATTCTTTGAGAAGGACCGCAATACCGGGATAATCAATGGTAGATTAAGGGGCGATACGATCATTGCAGATTATAAATTTACTGCTGAAGGAACAACCTCTGTCAGGCAGGTTGTTTTCCTCAAACAGGGAGATGTATTGGTCGAGGGCTTCGGAGATGTCGAAGATGACAACGGCAGAATGATATTCAGGGATATTTCAACCCTCGTATTTGACAGTAGTATCCTGTTTACGCGAACAGATTGTAACAAACTTCCCATTATCAAATAGCAGGATTTTCAGGTTACCGAATGCCTTCCATATGCCAGCCTACCCCGTTCACTTCACACTTGGCTGATTTTTACTATCCGTATGCTTCTGAATACCTTACCTTCAGGGACGGAGCACCTCATTAAATGGCGTTTCCATCTGCAAATTATGATACAACAACCCCCGCCACCCGTTCAACTGATGCAAATGCTTTTCGGCTTTGCTGCTTCAAGAGCCATTGGTTTTGCTGCAGAACTCGGTATCGCTGACCTTGTGAAAAACGAGTCTAAAACAGCAGAGGATTTAGGGAAACAAACCGGTATGCATCCGCGGTCATTGTACCGTTTGCTGCGTGCATGTGCAAGCGTAGGTGTATTTAGTGAAGATGAAGAGAAACGCTTTAGCCTCACCCCCTTAGCTGAACCATTGGTGAGTGAAACGCAGGGAAGTCTGAGGGCATTTGCTACCATGATAAATACTGACTGGCAATTTCAAACCTGGGCCCGGTTGCCTTACAGCATTGAAACGGGAAAGCCGGCATTTAATGAAGTGCATGGCATGTCGTCATTCGATTATTTCTGGTCGCATGATAAAGCGGGAAAAACATTTAACGACGCCATGACCAGCAACAGCGCTTTCAGTAGTGCCGCCGTTTTAGGTGCCTATGATTTTTCAGGTATCAAGACCCTGGTCGACGTGGGCGGAGGGTACGGACTTTTACTTGCTTCCATTCTACAAAAATACCCGAACCTGTATGGAATACTGTTCGACATGCCAGCTATCGTAGAGCAGGCAAAAGACCTGGTTGATTCGTATGGTGTAGCAGATCGGTGTGAAAGAATGGGCGGAGATTTTTTCACGGCTGTTGCTGCAAAAGGTGACGCTTACATTTTGAAGCACATCATTCACGACTGGGATGATGAGCAATGCATTGCTATCCTTAAAAATTGCAGGGACTCGATGACAGCCGGCGGTAAAGTGCTTGTTGTAGAAATGATCATACCCGAAGGCAATGAACCTTCTATAGGAAAATTTATTGATCTGCAGATGCTGTTATACCTGCCAGGTTGTGAACGAACCGAAGTCGAATACAGAATGTTATTTGACAAAGCAGGCTTTGAATTGACCCGGATCGTGCCAACTATGTCGCCGTTCAGCATCATGGAAGGGGTTTGTAAATAGGATCTTCGTCTTATAAACCTACCGCTTCCACCAGTGTTTCATCAATTTTATCTTCTTTCATTATAGCAATGCTGTTCCTGATCTCCATCCTGAAATTGTTAGGATCGAAATAACATGTCCAGATCTCCCTGTGCGGACTTTCGATGTATTGCAGTACAAGTTCAAGCGTTGTGGCATTGATCCATTTAAATCTACCGGTCACTTTAAGTGGTGGTAACCCTTGCATACTGTTTGCTGCCCTTGTTGTTAACCCGGGCCCTTTAAGTGCGGTAGTTCCGGGAATCCATTCGTTTTGCCCGAAAACAACAGGGTGAACACCCCCGGAGGTTTGTACCTGGACCTTGATGATATCCTTTGTTACGTTAAATGTAAGGCCATTGAAATCATTCTCATTTTTCTTCAGCTTTATCGTCCGGTTTGCAATTGCATCAATGCTCTGCGGAGATGCGGCTGAATCTGCGGCAGCCCTGAATGGGTTTATCCTGAGATTGGCAACAGTTTTTTTCATTTTTGACACCGCAGAAGCATCCGCAGGAAGTGGTTTCGGACCCATGGCCGGATAAAGATGCTTCCACACAAGATTCAATTCGTCCTGCATATCGGGCGTTTCACTGGTTATCGCAATAACAGCATCTAACCCGGGGAACACAAGAATGTATTGACCAAACGCCCCATCAGCCCGGAAGCTGTTGTGGCGGCTGCGCCAGAACTGGTAACCATAGCCCTGCAACCAATCGCTATTATTTCTTTGTTCCTGCGTTGCTGAACGGTCCTGGATAATATGCGCGGTGCTCGCTTCTTCTACCCAGCTGGCGGGTAATATCTGTTTGCCGTTCCATTTCCCTTTCTGCAGATATAGTTGTCCAAGCTTGGCCATATCCATTGTTCGTATCCGCAGACCCCAACCTCCAACATTTATTCCTTCAGGATTTGTTTCCCAATCTTTATTCGTAATGCCCAATGGCTTAAACAATCTTGGTTCCAGGTAATCTATTACTTTTTCACCCGTTACTTTCTGGATGATGGCAGAAAGCATAAAAGTAGCCATCGAGTTATACAGGAATTTTGTTCCCGGGGTGTCGGCGATCGGCGTTGCAAGAAATGTTTTAACCCAACCGGATTTAGGTATGATCGCCCCTGTCGGATCGGTTGGATGACCGACAGTCATTGTCAACAAATGCTTTACGGTAAGACTTTTAAGAAAAGGCCCTGTATTGCCAGGTAAGTCATCAGGAAAAAAAGATATGACCTTATCATTTACCGTTAGTTTTCTTTCGCTGACTGCAAAACCGATAGCGGTCGAAGTGAAGCTCTTACTGGTGGAGTACATGGTATGTTTGAGCGAGTCAGCATAGGGTTTCGACCATCCATCTGCGATGATTTTACCATGCCGGACAAAAACAAATCCATGCAGTTCATTCCGGGATTTCGAAACAGCCTCCAGGAATGAGGTTATTGCTGCAGATGAAACGCCTTGCGCTTCCGGCGTGCTGCGTGGCAATACGACCTGGGAAAACAATGATGGCTGTACAAACAGCAGGAGATAGATGATCTTTTTCATGACAAGTCTTTGATACCAGTTTTGAGCAATAGGAACGATTGTATTAACCAGTTTGAATCGTGAATGGTTGGCGCAATGCAAGGTTCCATTTACAGATTGTATCTGGTCATCAAAAAAGGGGTGATAGTTCGGGCTTCGAACAATCACCCCCTTATAATACAGGAAGTTAACAAAATTTATCTTAGTTCCGTGAACCCCTACAATAGCAAGGAAATAAATTTACCTTGGTTCTGTGAACGCCCACAGTTTAATATCCCTGGCGAACCAGGCACCGGTTAATAACCCTGGTTCTGCACGAGGTAACCTGGAATATTCGAAGCTCCATCAATGGCCGTTTGCGGTATCGGGAACACTCTTTTATTTTTATCAGTGTTTGTCTTCTCAGTCCATGTTCCTTCGTATTTACCAAAACGTATCATATCCGTTCTGCGTTGACATTCCCAATACAATTCGAAACCTCTTTCACGATACACCAGGTCCAGGTCGATGGCAGTAAGTGGTTTTGCTGGCGTAGAAGCTGTTCTGGCCGCGCGTATGATGTTGACATCAGCAAGAGCAGTTGCAGCAGCGTCACCTCTTCTTAATTTTGCCTCTGCACGCATCAGGTAAACATCAGCAAGACGGAGAATTACAATATCATGCTCCCCAAAGTTTCTTCCGCTTACGGATCCACGACTGAATTCATATTTTTCAACCCGGTATCCGGTGTTGTAATCACTTCCGGCGACTGAAAAATCTATATTCTCTGTAAAGTTGACCGGTAATGTGGGGCGGTTGCGGGTGTCGTTAAATAAGGGACCCACCTTCATGCTACCATCAGCGCATCTCAGAAATACACCATTCCTTCTCAGTAATCCATATTGCTGGCCCCTCAAAATACCCCGGTTGATATGAAAGTTAGCTGCCGGAACGCAGGTGTCCTTTGCATTCGAGTAAATAGAAAGATTTTCTTTATAAAAACGGGGATCCGCTTTTGCCGGGTCAAGTGGTGCATTCGCAGCAACCCAGGTCTGGTAGAATGTCGGTGTAATACCAGGGCCGTCAGTACCATTCGCACCTGTGTAGGCCGGTAAAGGGAACTGGTCACCCGAAAGAGAAAAATAAGCCATCCGGTTATGTCCGTTCAGGTCCGCGCGTTGATCAACGGCGAAAATAAGTTCCTTATTGGTATGGTTATTATCATTGAACAGTGAAAAATATTCTGCTGCGAGCGCATATTGGCCGGAAGAAATTATCTTATCACAGTATTCGACAACCTTGTCCATGTCCTCCTTCTGAAAGGCAAAAGTGGAGGCATAACGGTCACGGTAAACCGCAGCATTCAGATGCAGCCTTGCGAGCAGGCCCCATGCGCCGGCTTTTGTTATCCTGCCCGGTCCTGAGGCGTTATCAAGCAATGGTTCTGCAGCGAGTAATTCGCTTTTGATATAGTCAATTGCTTCCTGGCCGCGGACAACTTCAGAAATGCCGACAGGATCTTCTTTAACGAAAACTATTCCAAAAAGATCAAGTGTCAGCAGAGAGTAGTAGGCTCTCATCGCTCTTGCCTCTGCCAGGAACACAGGGGCGTTTGGATCCTTGCTTTTCGGCAGCTCGACAATCGCTGTCAAGGCGCGCGAGATTCCCTGTACTATAAAGTTCCAGGTGCTTCTGACATTCGGGTCAGTGCTCGTGGTTTCATGCCTGTGCATCGAGAGGTAGATACCATTATCACCCCAGTCAGTACCACCGCGATACGGGAGGATCGCTTCATCCGTGGAAATCTCCTGCAATGTAAAATAAGTGGTGTGCTGAAAAGTACTTGGCAGTAAGGCGTAGACCGGTGCGATAATTCCTTCCGCAATCTGCTTATCGGTAAGGCCCGCCACCGAGGATTCATCAAGTACAGTCTCAGTCAATTTAGTACAACTGTTGATCATCGTGATGCATGAACCCAGGAGCATCAGACTTAATATTTTCTTTTTCATGTAGCGGGTTTTTAAAATGTAACATTTAATCCAAAGATCACTGACCTGGCTTTTGGATAACTTAAATAATCAATACCATATGATGATACCCCGTTGATCGTTCTGTCAGTGTTAACTTCGGGATCATAACCATCATACTTCGTTACCACGAAAAGATTCTGGCCGGTTACAGATAAGCGCAGCGCCTTAACCCAGTTGCCAATGCCGAGACCGGTGGTATTAAATGAGTATCCAAGGGCCAGGCTATTCAACCTGAACCAGGCACCGTCTTTCAGGTATCTTGTACTTACAGGTGCCGGATTATTTACTGATTCATTCGGATATTCAATTGCTGCCGGCGTTGTGTTTGTATTTTTTGACAGCTTCAGCTTGTAAAAGATAGAATTCGCAGTATTGTCATAAACCTTGTTTCCTGAGACCCCGTTGAAGTTCGCGTTCAGGTCAAAACCTTTATAAGACAGGTTTCCAAAGAAACTGTACAATACTTTTGGAAGAGCGGTGCCCGCGGCAACCCGGTCCTTATCAGTAACAATTCCATCCTTATCAGTATCCTGGTAGGTACTGATACCGTTAGCATTGAAACCGGTCCACTGTTGCAGATAGAATGTGCCTATCGGCTGTCCGTTGATATAACCGTTTACCGTAGCAGAAGTTAAACCTGATCCGGATGCAGAGCCTGAAGGAATAACAGAATAAGGGGAGTTTTCTACGATGTTATCAAGAAAAGTGATATTTCCACCAACTCCATACGTAAGTCCCATACCTGTTTTATGGCGATACTCAAGATCAATCTCCAGGCCATTGTTGGTGATCTCCATATCTTCTACGTTTGTCCAGTAAGTACTTGCCGGCTGAATCGGATCTGCAGGAATAACTTCAAGCAGGATGTTGCTTGATACTTTTCTGAAAACATCGATCGAACCATTCAGTTCTCCGTTCAGGAGCCCGAAATCAAGGCCTATATTAGTCTGGGTCGACACTTCCCATTGTATGTCAGGATTTGGCAGCCTTGTGAACGTGATACCGCCGGGATAAGCGCCGGAGTTATACAATGGATAACTTGTGGTTCCTGAAATAACCGAAGTATATAGCCCTTGGGTGATCTTTGAAGGGATCTCCTGGTTACCGGTGAGGCCCCAGCCTGCACGCAGTTTCAGGTTTGAGAAACCGGTGTTCTGCATAAAGGTCTCTTCAGAGATTTTCCACCCAAGTGAGAAAGACGGGAAATAACCATATTTGTTATTTGACCCGAACTTCGATGAACCATCAGCCCTGAAATTCGCAGTTAACAGATACTTATTATTGTATTGGTAGGTTACCCTTCCAAAAAATGACTGAAGTTCATTTATTACAGCTGTACCGGTTGGGCGGTTATTGGCCAGCGTTAGTTCCTGTCCTACGCCAGGATTGTAGATCGGCTCAACACCACCGATAGGGAAGGTATTGATACTTGAAACGCGGCCCTGCACAAACACTTTTTGATATGAATGACCACCAAGAACGCTGAAATCGTGGTTGTCTTTTTTGAAATTATATGTCAGGTAGTTTTCAATTAACCGGTTACGGTTCCAGGTCTCATAACTTTCCAGGCGACCAAGCCTTTGTGGCTGAGCAAAAGGCAGAGCCTCTACATCACGGTGAGAGGTTGAATAGTCGATACCAAAATTCAGACGATAGACCAATCCTTTTATGATCCGGACCGAAGGTGAAATTGAACCGAGTATTCTTGTGATAGTGGTAATGTCTTTATCAAGCTCAAAGTTCAAAAGAGGATTGTTGATAAGTTGATAAACCGCAGGTTTGCCATCCGGCCCGTAAGCAGGATAAGTCGGGTTGTTGCCAAGTGCATCACCTACGATCGTCTGGTAGGGAGGGCGTTCGTTTTTGGTCTGGGCAACAGCCAGGTTGACGTCGATGGTCAACCGGTCATCCTCAAGAAATTTCTGACTGGCATTAAACCTGCCGGAGTACCTCGACATGTCATTTGTCTTGATGATTCCCTGCTGCTGCTGGGCGCCGAAAGAAGCGAAATAGGTCAGCTTGTTGGCTCCACCGCTCAGCGTAAGATTGTTATTGGTGGTTGTGGCTGTCCGTGTTACCTCGTCCTGCCAGTCTGTATTTCCTCCCCTGTCATCCAGTGCCCCACCAAGCTTGGGAACTTCGACCCTGAATTGTGAAGCGGAAAACACGGGGAGGGCCCTGGCGATTTTTGAAAAACCAACGTTGGTGGAGAAACCCAGCGTTGAACTTCCTGCTTTACCTTTTTTTGTAGTGATGATAATAACCCCGTTTGCTCCGCGGGATCCATAAATTGCGGTTGCCGATGCGTCCTTCAATACATCCATTGATTCAATATCCTGTGGATTGATAAAGTTCAAAGGATCACCGCCACCGGTGCTCGAATTGTCGAGTGGCAACCCATCAACAACGAAAAGCGGCGTGGATCCGGTTCTGACGCCGCCCGGACCTCTTACAGTAATATTCTGAACCGCTCCCGGTTCGCCACTGGCAGATGTAATATTTACCCCTGCCACTTTTCCCTGCAATAGTTCCTGCGGTGAGTTGATGATACCACGGTTAAATGCTTCAGCCTTCACGGACTTTACTGCTCCCGTAATGTCCTTCTTATTTTGAGTACCATATCCCACAACCACTACCTGCGCAAGGTCCGATGCATTGGGAGATAAGGTTAGATCCAGTGTTGTCCGGGCTCCGACAAAAACTTCAATTGAATTATATCCAACGAAGCTTATTTCCAGTATGGTATTATCATCCGGGACTGTTATGGAGAAGGCGCCTTTGGAATCAGTGGTAACGCTTTGGTTCCCACCCTTCACACTGACCGTAGCGCCAACCAGAGGGGAAGCGTTACTTGAATCGCGGATGGTCCCTGTGACGGTCTTTTCCATCGTTGCGAACTTTTTGTCCGCCGGGCTTTCAGCATATCCCACTTCAGGCAGGAAAAACAGCCCAGCGCCCATCGTTGCTGCAACCAATAGGTTCAAACCGCTTTTTGATAAAAAGCATTTTCTCATTTGTTAAGTTTTAGTTCTCGATGCTGATAAAAAAGGTGACAAAAGTATATGGATGGTGTAATTCAAACCGGTTGGTGATGAACCATCACAATTTAATAATACGGTCATGAAGGACCTTCGGTCAGTGAGTAGATAACAATATAGAGGGGTTGCCGGCTGCAGGGCAGCGGCGGGCTGATGTTATTGTTTGCAGCGCTTTGCACAATCTGGAAGTTAAGGGTTAAGCGAAGGTCAGCTTTAGCAATATAAAACTACTGATTCTACCCCAATTATTTCTTCTTCATCGTTGCCAGGTAATCAAGGAGGTTGGCCATATCCTGTTTAGAAAAACTTTGGTATAATCCTTCCGGCATCATTGATTTTTTTAATTGCTCCATCGCATCGATATCACTTGTCTTGATATTCACTTTGTTTCCCCCCGGCATTACCATCTCAATATCTGTTTCTGTTTTACTTTTAACTATACCGGCATTCGCAGAACCATCTTTCATTTTAATCGTCCATCCTTCGTACCCGAAACCAATACCGGCAGAGGGATGAATAATTGCCTCGAGCAGGGCTTCACGTGGTAACTTCGATCCTATTTCAGTAAGAGCCGGACCAAATTCAAATCCGCTGTTACCGGCAACATGGCAGGTTGCACAATAGGTTTTGTAAACCTCAGCACCGGCATTCCTATCCACTTTAAGGCTCGCCATTTCAGCCATAGTCGGTGGCGGGGCTGAGTTTGCGGTACCGGTATCAGGCAGATACGACGCGGCTTCTTCACGTACCGCTCCGCGCCAGGCCCGGGATACACTTTTGACCACGAGTGGTAACAACGGAGCGGGTACCTGTTTCTTCCTTAAGAGCTGAAGGACCCTGTCCTCTCCCGTGCCGCTATTGCCGATCCGCAATGCCGCCTGTTGGTTAATATATTCACCATATTTTTTAGTGAAAGCGAGTTGTTGCAGGAAGTCAACCGACTCGGTGGTACCTACTGATCCTATTGCTCCTAATAACTGTCTCTGGGCCGCGGTATCGGATCCATTGATTATTTTCCAGATCATCGGCTCACCGTTCAGTTTAAACAGAAGACCTGCGGCGTTTCTACCCAAAGAACGATCAGCCTTATCCATAGCAAGCCTCACGAGGTTTTCATTCTCTGTTTTTACATTGTACCTCCTGATCAGTTGTATATACTCGTCGCCGGGATTTGCTGCCATCGATTGCAACAGTTGTTTTAACTCCCGCTGTGCCAATGCCGAATTTTTGACCGCCGCTTCATCCAGGTGATTCAATACAAGTTTTTTCAAAGCGGTGTCTTGTGAACCGGTTTTCTCCAGCAGTCCTAGCAGGCTTTTCGCTTTTTCCGGACCTGAATTGAAATCAAAGGCACGGAAATAACGAAGACGGGTTTTCAATGGCTGTGAAGCATCTCCGGCCAATGTTGCCAGGTAAGGAATAGCGATGCTCGTTCTTGCCCGCCAGATGATATCACGCGCAGCGGGCGAACTAACCGGATCCTTAACTTTAGAAAGATAGTCAGCGAGAAATTTATCCCACTGGCGGTCTGCGCCGGTGCCCAGTGCTTCAAGATACCAACGATCTGCGCCATCATGTTGGAGAGCGAGCTGGACCCAAAGGTCACTGGTGCCAGCTGCTTTCAGATGATGAAGGGAGATGGCAAGTTCACGTCTTACCTGCGGATCAGTATCAGCGACCAGGTGCCTTACCAGGTCCACAAAATCAGGACGACCCATCGCAGCTCTTATACCCATGATACGTAACTCCGGACTGCGGGATTTCAGTGCTTCGGCAAGGTATTTATCGGAACCGCCTTTGTTGATGACAAGCAAAGTCCAGAAAGCCCGGGCTTTTGCGGTAGTGGCGTCATCTGACACCCACCTTTTTTCAAGAACAGGGATGGCGGCAGTACCCATTTTTTCGAGAGCCACCCTCGCTTTATACCGGGTGGCGAGATTAGGACTCTGCAGCGCAGCTTCTGCAGACTCCGGAGTGCTGTAATCAGGTTTGGTAATCTTGTAGGCAGCACCCGGCTTAGAAACCCGGTATATCCTTCCCCTGGTCTGGTCGCCCGCCGCATGCCCACCAACCCCGGGATCATACCAATCGGCAACAATCAGGGATCCGTCAGGCGCCACACAAACATCTGCTGGTCTGAACCACTGATCCTTCTCGCCCTTCAGTAAATTATTGATGGTAGCAGTGTACCCTGCACCTTTTTTTGTTAGGTCATAGGATCGGACCACATTCGGGCCTGCATCACTATGTATCATACGGTTCAGAAAACGATCAGGCAAAGCATTGCCTTCATAAATGACCATTCCGGTAGGAGAACCCGCGCCTGTTTGCAACAGGTTCGGTGTTGCGCCGGGATCATTAAGATGCCAGTGTTTAAAAGGTATTGAATCCTCCATGTTGGTCCGGCTGGCCGACCAGCCCGCTCCGGTGAGTTCGTCCGTGAAACCATAATTACCGTACCGCATGATATAATTGATCCTGACCCCACGGTTTCCATCATCATCATTATCACTCTGCCAGAGACTACCATAGCTGTCTACTGCTACTTCAAAAGGGTTTCTGAAGTTGTGACCCAGTACTTCTACCTGGGATCCATCCGGGTTACAGCGGAAGACCATTCCCTGGCGATACTTATCCGGTCCGATGATCTCACCGTCCTGGTCCCTTACCGGCTTGCCGGCTTTATCTTTAAGCGTTTTGCCTTCGTTCCCGAAATTGAAATAAAGCTTTCCATCAGGACCGAAAGTAAACGCATGTACACCATGATCATGTTGTTCGCCGCCTATTCCCTGGAACAAAATTTCTTTACGGTCGGCTTTATCGTCGCCGTTATCATCATAGAACGACCACACATAAGGACTTTGTGACACGATAACCCTGTTTCCAAGAACGCAGATCCCCAGGGGAGCATTTAACTCGGGGCCCTGGTAAAAAACCTTCGCAGTATCCGTTTTTCCATCCCCATTGTTATCGACAAGGATCATTATCCTGTCGCCTAGGGCATTGGTTGGATTACCGTTGATATTTGGACGATAGTTATAGGCTTCAGTTACCCAGACCCTACCAAGATCATCCACATCAATATTAGTAGGATTGCGAAAAAATGGTTCCGTTGCCATCACATTTGTCTCCAGGCCCTCGGATGTTACCAGGCCCTTTAACGCATTTGCAGGGAGTCGATGTTGCGCTGCCGTGAGGGTGTCGGATGATACAGATTCCTTTGCCCAGGAGTCATTGTCTTTGCACGAAAAAAAGAAAAATGGAAGGATTGCAGATAGCACAATCAGTTTTTGTTTCATATGTTTACGTTTACAGCGCATGCAATTATCTCCTAAACTAAAGAAAGCAGCTGAATGGGCAAACAGAAATTATAGCAGCGTAGAAGTAAACAGTCAAACTATTCAGTTAAGAACCTGTGACGGATCGTATTAGAAAATAATCAATGCGATGTAAAGTGGAAAATTAGCCTGATAATTCATTAACTTAGTTGTTCAGGAGTCACATAAGAGTTTGTTTTAATGTCAATTTCAAGAAGAACATTTCTGGCTGCAACGGGTGGTCTGATCCTGCCCGCAATGAACGCTATGGGCATGATGGTTCCTGCAAAGGCTCACAGCTTCCATCCAGAGGGGGACGCCGCGGGAAAACATGTTCTGATCCTGGGTGCCGGCCTCACTGGTCTCACGCTTGCTTATGAATTGCAGAAACTGGGCTACAGGTGCACTATACTCGAAGCAAGAGAGAGAACAGGTGGCCGTTGCTGGAGCATAAGAAAAGGATCCAGGGGGTTTGAGTCGCAAGCACGTGAACAAAAGGCATCCTTCGATGATGGCGTGTATTTTAATGCCGGCCCGTCGCGCATACCCCATCATCACGAGTTGACACTACATTATTGCAGGGAATTCAATGTGCCCATACAGGTATACAACAACGTTAACGAATCAACCTATTATTACAGCGAGGGGAAAGGGCCATTATCAAATAAAAAAATAAGGGTACGCGAGATCCACAACGATGTAAGAGGGCACCTGAACGAGTTACTCGCCAAGGCGGTTGATCAGCAAAAGCTGGACGAATCGCTGACAAAAGAGGACTGCGAAAAGGTACTTGAATATATCCGCGCCGAAGGAGGACTAAATATCGACAAATTATATCGTGCTTCCGAGAGACGGGGATTTATCGAAAGCCCGGGAGCCGGGGACCGTCCCGGCAAACTGGCCGAGCCACATAAGCTGGCGGAAATAGTATCGTCCGGATTGATGGGTGCAGATTTTTATAACGTAGCTGAGTATACCTATGAATTACAGATGACGATGTTCCAGGCTGTAGGCGGAATGGATAAAATTGCTGAAGCAATAACCAGGAAAGTCAAAGGGAACATTCAGACCGGGGCAGAGGTTAGTGCAATCAACAATACTCTTAACGGGGTGAAGGTGCAATACAAACAGGCAGGAGCAGAAAAAATGATCGAAGCAGATTACTGCGTTTGTACGATACCGCTACCAGTGCTCAGCAATATATCGCATAATTTCAAGTCAGAAACAAGTCGTGCCATTGACTTCGTTCCATATATAAATACCGGCAAGATCGGCCTGCAGTTTAAGAGAAGGTTCTGGGAGGAAGACGAACACATCTACGGGGGCATTACGCATACAAACAATGAGCTCACCCAGATATTTTATCCTTCCTATGATTATCTCGGGAAAAAGGGAATACTGATCGGATACTACAACTTCAATGACAAAGCCAAAAGGATAGGAAATCTTAGCTTTGAAGCAAGGGAAAAGCTTGCACTGGAAAAAGGAAGAAAAATTCATCCGCAATATGATGCCGAATTCGAGAGTTCTTTTTCAGTGAGTTGGGAAAAAACGAAATACAGCCAGGGTGGATGGTCACTGTACAATGGAGAATCCAGGCAGAGCAGTTACAAGGCTTTGAATAAACCAGATGGCAATACATATTTTGCCGGTGAACATGTCACTTACCTGAATTCATGGATGGCGGGAGCATTTGAATCAGCCAGAAAGGTAACAATGGATCTTCATTCACGGGTGACCGGTAAACATGAAACATATCCGGCAACGTTTTGATAATATTAAAAACTTAAACCAACAAATATGGCTGCACCGATGAATCGCAGGAACTGGCTGAAAGCAAGCACACTGCTGACTGGGGGTCTCGCAATTTTACCATCTGCCTGGACCGGACTCGAAGCTTCACCCCGTGAGAATACGCCACCACATGAACCGTTTATCTCTGACGCTGAGCTCCTGGCAGACGTCCCGGTGCTGAAAGCCCGCTTGTCTGCAAACGAAAATCCTTTCGGCCCTTCAGATAAAGCAAAGATGGCCATCACCGGTGCTATGGCCGCGAGTTACCAATATAGTTTTATGGGAAACAGGCAGCTTTCCCAGAAAATTGCCATCAAGGAAAAAGTCGATAATGACATGGTGTTGCTGGGTGCCGGTTCATCGCCCATTTTGCATGCAACGGCAATTTATTATAGCCGGGAGGGCGGGAATATCGTAACAGGCGATCCCAGTTATGCTGACCTTCCCGAACGTGCGACCAACTTCAATACGAAATGGGTCAAAGTTCCATTGACTGCGGATTACAAGCTGGACCTGGATGCTATGGAAAAAGCGATCAACAGCGATACGAAACTGGTTTGCATCTGCAATCCTAATAATCCCACAGGAACAACCCTCGAAACCTCCGCCCTGAGATCGTTCTGCGAACGTGTCTCCAGGAAGGTCCCGGTGTTTGTTGATGAGGCCTATATAGATTACCTGCCCGATCCGCAGGCGGCAACCGTAATTGATCTCGTTAAAGCAGGAAACAATATTATCGTAGCCAGGACATTCTCAAAATTATATGGCTTTGCCGGACTACGAATCGGATATGCGATCGCTCCAAAAGCCATTCTCGATAAACTTGAACTTTATCAAAGTGAAGCCTCTCTTTCACATTTATCTGTTCAGGCAGCGCTGGCCGCATATGAGGACAAAGAGTATCTGAAGTCCGCCCTCGAAAAAACATTGGCAAGTAAAGAATTTCTTTATACTGTTCTGAAAGCAGAAGGTTATGAGTATATCCCTTCTTCTGCGAATTTTGTAATGTTTCCCATCAAGATGGATGGAAAGAGGTTTAGTGAGGAGATGATGAAAAGAGGTGTAAGTATACGCTACTGGAAGTTCAATGATAAAAACTGGTGCCGGGTAAGTATCGGAACCATGGATGAAATGAAGGCTTTCGCAGAAGCATTTAAACAGATTTCGTAAACGATGTGAACGAATATTTCACCCAAACCCGGTTGCATTGTAAAAAATGTTGCTGTGTTGCTTCAATATTAGCTAATCACTTTTTTTACCCAAATTTAAGTTTGTGAAAAAGACGATCATAGTTGCAGGTTTGATGTTTGTCGCAACGGCTATCGCTGTTGCACAGGATGTGGTTCCGAGGCCATTGACAATGGATGAATATGAAAAGGCCAAGTCATACGTGGTAAAGGATCTTGATAATGACACGTATGTTAAGTTTGGAACAGACTATGTGCTTGACCGTTACGAAATGCGAAAGCCATATTTCATTACGGGCGACGACGGCTTAAAGAAGAGAGTTGATCTTTACAAACTGATTGCGAAAAATGGTATGCAGGAACTGGGCACCCAGATATTCTATACCAATGAGAATGGAAAACAATATGTAGCCGTTCAGCCAAATTTTACTGCTAATCCAAAAGTCTGGGAAAAATATTTTGAAGACATACATGCCATTGATAAGATTGAAAAAAACTTCGTTTTAAAGTTGTCTTATATCCTTTCGAAGGAAATGAGTTTCCAGTTGTACAAATCAATGAATAACGGGAAGGATATGAAGGAAGAGTCCGGGACCTATGGAACGGATATTTGTTTTCCCGGAACGCAGGTGGTAGCAATGGCTGATGGAACGTCAAGGCCGCTCAGCGAGATCAGGCCAGGCGACAAGGTTATTACCATTGATCCGTTCACAAAAGAATCCGTGGTGGCCGGGGTCAGCAAACTTGTTTCGCATGAAGCAAAAAATTATGCAATAACCACACTGCTTGTTGTGAATGCAACAGAGTCTGTTACAAATGAGTCGGTCAACGTAATCCTTCGCGCAAAAGTGATAAAGGCTACTCCCAATCACCCCATGCTGACAAGTCAGAACATTAAGAAGAAAATAGGTGAAATAGAAGTCGGCGAAAGCATCATTTGTTCAGATAACTTCACCAAAGAATATGCAGATTATAAAGTGATAAATAAAACCGAAAAAGCTGGTGGTGTACAGAAAGTATATAATATGGAACTTAGTCGCGGTACCACAGCTGTGCTGAATGACGTGATGGTCCTGCAGAAATAAGTTTATGTGCGGGATAAGCCTGATGTAACATCTTCAGTATTTCACGACTAATGATCATAGAATAAAATACTGAATTTGAAGAAAGGCATTGGGGCTGACAAATGGCGACACTTTTACGCAGGAATTCCGATGGGCATTGTTCTCCAGATGCTGGCCCGCTGGCTGTATGACCCACCGTTGATATACGCAGTTTTGTTCGCGCTCGCGGGCGTTATCACAATCAGTTACGGATTTGAGCTATTCTCTAAAATAACCGGGATCGGTGTTTACGACTTCATGGATGCAGTGGCATCCGTGATCGGAGGCGTGATCGGAATGGGCATTGTGCTTACCGGTTTATGGCTTTTTATCAATTGATTTTTGTGCAAAAAAGATGCTGACATAGGGTTGACAGTCCCGGCTTTTAACTTCGTCAGACACAAAAATTCAAAGCCATGACAGTCTTAGAAACTTTAACCCAGGAATTCGAACAGGAAGCCATAACAACCCGAAAGATGTTATCAAGGGTTCCAGATGACAAATTCGACTGGAAGCCCCATGTCAAGAGCATGGATATCAAAACCCTTTCAACCCATATCGCAGATTTGCCTCTTTGGATAGAGATGGCCATGACCACAGATGAACTCGACTTTGCGAAGGCGGAATATAATCCACCTTCGTTAAACTCCCCGGAAGACCTTCTTGCCTATCTTGAAAAGAACCTTGACATCGCCAGGACCGCCCTGAAAAATGCGGATCCGGCCAAATTCGAAGAGCCATGGGTACTCAGAACCGGCGATCAGATCCATGTGAACACGAACAGGTATGGACTGATCAGGATAGCACTCTCCCAGACCATCCACCACCGGGCACAGTTGGGTGTAGATTTGCGCCTGCTGGATGTGCCGATCCCAGGTAGCTACGGACCGAGTGCAGACGAGATGAATTTCTAAATGCATACTTGATGGAACCTCTCAGGAATATCTATAATGATCATTTTTTTAGTTCGATGATCAGCATTGTGACGTCTGTTTTGCCAGGATTTAAAAAAAAGGAATTTCTTGCTGCCATTCATACCGCCGAATGGCAGCAATTAGCATTGAAGCAACGCATCCGGCATATCAGTACAACGCTTGGTCTGTTTCTTCCGGGAAGTTATCGTCAACAGGTGGCTATTATTATTGCCATGATAAATCGCCTCCAGCAGGAACCGGCGAGGCAAAATTCATTTCCCTGGCTGATCCTCCCGGATTTCGTTGAAGTAAATGGTCTTGATGACATGAAAACTTCCCTTGATGCGATGGAAGTAATAACTGCATATATCAGTTGTGAATTTGCGGTTCGGCCCTTCCTGCTCGCGAACCCGGACGCTGTGATGAAGAGAATGCTGAAATGGAGCAAAAGCTCCAATGAAAATGTGAGGAGGTTTTCCAGCGAAGGTTGCAGGCCCAGGCTTCCCTGGGGCAAAGCTATCCCTTCCTTTAAAAAAGACCCATCTCCGATAATTCCGATTCTCGAGAACCTCATAGATGACTCATCAGAATTTGTCCGGAAAAGTGTTGCGAATAATATAAACGATATCGCGAAAGATCATCCGGGTATCGTTCTGCAGATGGTCAGAAAATGGAAAGGCAAATCAAAAAATACAGATTGGATACTCAGGCACGGTGCGCGGACCTTGTTGCGAAAAGCCGATCCTGGTATCTATCAGCAATTTGGATTATCGGGTAGCCATGATTGTGAGATCGGTAAATTTACCCTGTCAGGCAAATCCGTACCGCTTGGCAAAACACTCGAACTTCAATTTTCGTTAAGCAACAAAGCGAGGGTTAAACAATTGTTCCGTGTCGAGCTCGGCGTTTATTATGTGAAATCAGGCGGCAACAGTACCAGAAAACTTTTTAAAATAACAGAAAATACATTTGAGCCAGGCACTACTTACAACTTCAAAAGACGCATTGACTTCACAGATCTTACAACGCGAAAACATTATGCCGGCAAACATGGCGTAAGCATAGTTGTCAACGGAAAAGAACTTCAGACGAAGTATTTCAATGTGGTATAGTTGAACGGGAGCCTGACTTGTCTGTTTAATTTTCTTCTGCGGATACCCCGGCCTTTGTAGCCTTTGCCGGTGGTTTGGATTGTTTGATCCTGTAATTAAGGGTAAGGTTCAGCTGGCGTCTCCTTCCCTGGAACGTACTCTCAGAATAGAAGTTTGATCCTTCCGTTATGTTCCTTGCCTTACGGGTATTAAACATGTCCAGCAAGCTCAGGTTCAGCGTGCCATTTCCTTTGAAGACATCTTTACTTACGGAAAAATCAAAATAATACAATGCCTTCCTTCTGCCCTGGGCCGTTTTCTGTGGCGCTTCATAGTTGGCCCTCAGTTGTATGTCAAGCGCCTTTGGAAAAGTGAACCTCGAAGTTTGTCTCACAAACCAGCTATAAGTATTCGTCTCATATGATTTTACAATATTGCTTCCGTCAATATTCGCATAAAAAAAGTTGGCATTGAAGTCGAGCTTCCACCACTTAAAAGGTGAGTAATTCGTAGTGAATTCAACACCCATCGCCTTTTCGCCAACCAGGTTTTGTGGCAAGGTGATTGAATTTCCAAGGCTGTCAACGGTTCTGATCCTTTCAATCTTTCCCTTGGTATCACGGAAATAAAGGGACGAAGTCATCGAGCCTTTATCAAAATATTTGATATGGCCGATCTCGAATACGTCTGTGAATTCGGGATCAAGGTCAGGGTTCCCACTGGAGAAATTGCGGCTGTCAGAAAATGTCATGAAGGGACTGAGATCATTGTAAAACGGACGCCTCACCCTGCGGCTATAACTCAACTGGAGTGCATTCTCCTTTGGTAGTTCGAGCGTAAGATGTGCACTGGGAAAAAGGTTCACATATGACCTGGGGTTCTCCTGGTTGGTTTCTTTGAGAACTGTTTTTACATCTGTCCATTCTGCCCGCAGCCCCGCCTGGTATGAGAAGCGATTACTTTTATTGGAAGCAATGGCATAAGCAGCGTGAATATTTTCCTCGTACAGAAAAATATTATCAAGGCCCGGCAAAGGATCAAAACCACCGGAAG
>NZ_JBTLQG010000027.1:0-92815 GCF_054461535.1 Flavitalea antarctica | reverse complement strand
TGGGAGTTGACGGGTTCGAACCGCCGACCCTCCCGGTTGCAAACCGGGATGCACTGGACAATGGGATAAATGAAAAAGGTTTCAGTAAACTGAAACCTCTCAACCTGTGGGAGTTGACGGGTTCGAACCGCCGACCCTCTGCTTGTAAGGCAGATGCTCTGAACCAGCTGAGCTAAACTCCCTTTATCAATAGTTCTCTCTGTTTTGGGAGTGCAAAGATAGGGGAATGAATATTTTAGAACAATTTTTTTCCAATTTTTTTCTACAAGAAGTCAAATGCATTTTCGGACGGATCTTAAAGCTCCGGATCAACTCTTTAATAGCAAAAAGTTTCATTTTCCTGAAACCTTTTGCTTAGCAAAATTTAATTTATCAAGGTTACCACCAGAAGTCGGTCCAAATGATTAGAGAACTGTGTTGCAATCAAGTATTAGAGACCAGGCAGATCGGTACCTCATACCACATTGTAAAATGCGAGATTCGCATGTCAAAGTTTCGGCCTACCCTCAGAAATCATGAGCCATTTTCCGAAGTACATACTATTTCTTCCCGCTGGTCATCAACTGACCATAGGTAGGGATCTGTTGCATGATGGATGTCCGGATTGAGTTCAGCAGGTATACTTCAGCCTGGTAAAACTCGAAAGCGATCAATGCGTTGGTAGCGCTTTTTATCTTCTTATAATAAGACTCTAAACTCTTCTCCTGCTCTGCGCGGTTAATAAAATACGATTGTGCCAGTGAATCTGCTACAGCAGGATCCATGCGATTATAGGCATTCGCAGTTCTTTCATATAATGCCATCCTGTTTTTGGCGGTGACGCGGTTGGCCTGCTGGTATTCGTCGTAAATTTTCCAGAATGCGACAGAGTCTTTACCCTGGACCATCACCATCTTTGAAACTGCTTCTCTTTTCTTTACCCCTAAAAGATTGATTATTGCTTCGGCTTCCGCATCTGAGGTCTGAGCACAGATGGTATTTACTGAAAATAATGAAACCGCTATAAGTATTGTTGATCTTAATTTCATAGTAACATTTTACTGCAAATAGGACATTATTCCTGACAATAAGATGAAATCCGGACGTTTAACTGTTAAACGTAGAATCTGACAAAATGTACCGAAACGTTTACTGTATATGGCGGCTTAACTGACCTTTGCAGGCCGCTGAGAGTGGTGGATAGAACATCTGAATTTCCGGGTGTTCCGGGCAGGTTGCGATGTCGGACAGGCGATGTCGAATTATTTGGTACCGGATAGTTTTTTTGCAAAACTGCCTGGCGTGCTATTGCTTTTCCGAACTCAAAATCTGTATCGTTTTAGCATCGGGTTCGCCTTCAAAAAATTTATCAAGTACCTGTTGAAACACCGGATCAGTATCGGGCAAAGATGCAAACAAACTCATCGATGACCTTAACTTCATATCGTCAGGCACACCAAATATCATACGGGCATTATTTGATTTCTGCTTTAGCAACTCCCTGGATATTTCAATTAACCTCTTACCTAAAACAGGATGGCGAAGATATTCAGCAGCTTCGTCTGAATCTTTGATCGCATAGAATCTCGAGGTGTCAGTCAGGCCAAGACCTGCTATCTGTGGAAATATATACCACATCCAGTGACTTACCTTGCGGCCTTTTTTTACTTCAGAAAGCGCTAACTCATAGTCGCTTTTCTGCGCAGTTAAAAATCGTTGGAGATCTTTCTCTTTTGACATGGCCTTTGGATATAAGTTGTGCAAATCAAAATTTGTACCCTAGTGTGGCGTAAGCGGAAATGAGCATTCAGATCTTGTAGTTGACAATTCGCAGGGGTGATCAATCAGATCTTCCAGTCGACGAGTTCATTGACCCATTCCGGTTTGCGCGGAGCAGTAATCTTGATATAATTATCCGTGTATCCTTCCATCATAGCATGATTGCTGTGTTTCTCAAACAGCACTTTTCTTGTTTCACCGGCATGCAATGATGTGAAGTATTGCATCTTCATATATGATAGGTTCCGCAGTGTTTTGTTGCGCTCATTTCTTACGTTGATATCAACCACGGGTTCTATTTCAAGGGCCCGGGTATTAGCTCTTTCAGAATAAGTAAATACATGCAGATAGGATACATCAAGTGAATGTAGAAATTCAAACGTATCCTTAAAATCCTCATCGGTTTCCCCAGGGAAGCCAACAATTACATCAACGCCGATAGCGCAATGAGGCATCAGTTTTTTAATAAGGCTCACGCGATCTGCATAGAGTTCGCGCTGATAACGACGTCGCATCAGTCCAAGAATTTTGTTGCTGCCACTTTGTAATGGAATATGGAAATGAGGCATGAACTTATCGCTGTTCGCGACATACTCTATTATTTCGTTGGTCAGGAGATTTGGTTCGATAGAGGAGATCCGGTAACGTGCAATTCCATCCACCTTATCAAGCGCCCGCACCAGATCGTAAAAGTTTTCAGCCTGCTTTTTATTACCATCGGGACCCTTCCCGAAATCCCCAAGGTTCACCCCTGTCAGCACCACTTCCTTAACGCCTGTTCTGGCTAATTCGCGGACATTGTTAACTACGTTCGCAACCAGATCGCTACGGCTTTTTCCCCTGGCCATCGGGATGGTACAGAAAGAACAGGTATAATCACACCCGTCCTGGACTTTTAAAAAAGTCCTGGTTCGGTCGTTTTTTGAAAAAGATGGATTGAACCCGCTTACCTCGGATATATCACAACTACAGATCTTAGCGGTATCCGATTTTGCGAGTTCTCTGAGATGCTGGCCGATATTAAACTTTTCAGCCGCCCCGAGCACCAGGTCAACCCCCGGAATTGAGGCAATTTCTTTGGGTTTAAGCTGGGCGTAACAACCGGTGATCACTACAAAACTTTCGGGAGATTTCCGCTGTATTTTGCGGACAAGATAACGACACTCCTTATCTGCATTTTCGGTAACCGAACACGTGTTGATCACATACACATCTGCCTTTTCTGTAAAATCCCTTTTTTCGAAACCTTCGTTCTCGAGCAACCTCGACAGGGAGGAGGTTTCCGAGAAATTGAGCTTACAACCAAGTGTGTGAAATGCCACTGTCCTTTTTGCCGTCATACGGCCGCGAAGGTAATATTTATTCAAAACAATACATATCTTGAACTTTATCCTGAGATTATGAGACAGCGGCGTTTGCCAATTTTTCTGGTTGTTTTCATTGCTATCCTGGTAATGGTCATTTCGAGGCTCTACTGCAAAGGAACCTACCAGCCGGAAAATCAAGAGGAAAAAAAGCAGCAGGAAACATCTTCCCGGAATAATACGGTTTCGAACGAGAAGGCGGAGCCTGAGCCGGCCGGGGGAAAACAGGGTGATGACAGGGTCACAGCACCGTCAGGCGAAAGGCGGGGCAGACGGGATAATAAGGTTGAGCCTGTATTCAACCGTAATCTTTCCAAAATTGTCTACTCAAAACATGCCCGGTGTCGTATGGATTGCCGCCGGATCGATGAATCAGAAGTCCTTGAAATACGCGGCGAAGGAAAAATTAATTATGCGAAAAGTGAGCTTGATTCAAATCGCGATCCAAAATTTGCACTGGAAGGCGTCACCCACGACAAGCAACATGTGCGGATCGTTTTTGCCCAAACCTCCCATGCTCATGTGGTGGTCACCTGTATAGACCTGGATACCGACTGGGCATGCCGTTGTAACTAGGTATATTTTGTCGTTTTGCCATGTAAAGAAAACTGCCCGGGCCTAAACGATTATATTTACTATTCATAACTCAAATTATCTTTTTCAACTGCGTTTATTCATTGGTAAGATCTGTGATAAAAATAGCCCGGTTCATTTATGCGATCTATGTTTTGATTGTATTCATTCTGACAATGTTCCTGATCTTGCCGTTCGTGGTCATTGCTTCATTTTTTGGAAGGATAAAAGGGGGTAATGCCATATACCGGCTGTGCAACTTCTGGGCTGATCTCTGGTTCTTTTTTATCGGGATCCGTCACAAAAATTATTATGAATCGCCGCATGACAAACACAAACCTTACATTTTTGTAGCGAACCACCTGTCATATATAGACGCGCCGATCATCTGCAAAACACTCCGGCAGCAGGTAAGGATCCTTGCCAAATATGAAACTTCGAAGATCCCGTTTTTCGGATTTATCTATCGCAATGCTGTAGTAACCGTTGATCGTTCCAGTACGGAAGCACGATCAAAGAGTGTGAGGATACTCAAGTCTGTATTAAAAAAGGGAATATCAATATTTATATTTCCGGAAGGGACTTTTAATGAAACCGGCGAGCCTTTAAAGTCTTTTTTTGATGGTGCTTTCAGGGTGGCCATCGAAATGCAGACACCCATCAAACCTTTGCTGTTCCTTGATGGATACGACCGGATGCCTTATGAAAGTGCGCTGCTGATTTCACCTGGAAGATCGAGGTCCGTATTTCTTGAAGAAATTCCTACTAAGGGGCTCACACCCGCGGATCTGAGCTTTTTGAAAGAAAAAGTGTATGCCATCATGGAGCAAAAGCTTATAGAGTATAAAGCCTCATGGATCAAGGTTGAAAACCTTTCGCACAAAGGTTAAATACTGTTCAGCTAAAAGAATTCGATCGTAAATTGCCGGCTGACCAATTCAAGCCTTCGCCGGCAGTGGTCTTACCAAAACATGTTTGCAGAAATCATCATACCATTGGCCCTGCCAAAAAATTATACCTGGTCCGTACCCCCAGAACTTGAGCAACAGGTATTGCCCGGCTGCAGGGTTGAGGTTGTGCTTGGAAAGAATAAAAAATATGCGGGGGTTGTCAGGCGGGTTCATCATGATACACCCTCGTTTGAGATCAAGGACCTGTTGAATGTGCTGGATGCCGAGCCCATTGTTTTTGCTGAACAATTACAGCTGTGGGAATGGATCGCGCGTTACTATATGTGTAGTGAAGGTGAAGTAATGGCGGCTGCATTACCTGCGCACTTTAAGCTAAGCAGCGAAAGTATTCTTGTATTTAATGAAGAACATGGTGAAGATTTTTCGATGCTCGAGCAGGATGAGTTTGTGGTAGCTGAAGTATTGCACGTCAAAAAAGAACTCAGGATCACCGAAGTTCAGCAATTGCTGGAATCGCCCAAGGTTTATCCCATCATCAAAAAGCTCATCGAGAAAAAGGTCTGTTTTGTGTGGGAATCGCTGAAGGAGACTTATTCACCCAAAAAGGAAACTTATGTTATCCTTCATTCAGTGTATGATTCAGAGGATAAACTTGCCGACCTGCTGAACAACTGGTCGAGGGCGCCCAAACAAATGGAGTTGTTGCTTGCCTATCTGCATCTGCAAAGAACGGAGGGAGAGGTTACAAAATCCGGCTTATTAAAAAAAAGCAATGCTTCTGACGCCCAGTTAAAAGGGCTGATAGAAAAGAACATCCTTTGGATAGAAAAACGGCATATCGATCGGATCCGGTACCTGCCCAGGGATATTCAGATCGATTTTCAGCTGACCCCTAAGCAGGAAACTTCGCTGGCCGACATTACCAGTTCATTCGGCGAAAAATCTGTTTGCCTTTTGCATGGGGTTACTTCGAGTGGGAAAACCCTGGTCTACATCAAATTGATTGAGCAATATATCAGGCAGGGGAAACAGGTGCTGTTCCTGCTGCCGGAGATCGCACTAACGTCGCAGATCATCCGGAGACTACAGAAACATTTTGGAGGCTTTATTGGGATCTATCATAGTAAGTTCAGCCAGAACGAAAGGGTGGAGATCTGGAACAAGGTAAAGAACAGTGAGCTTAAGGTGGTGCTGGCGGCGCGTTCCGGCTTGTTCCTGCCATTCACAGATCTCGGGTTGGTGATTGTTGACGAAGAGCATGACGGTTCTTACAAGCAACAGGATCCGGCACCAAGATATAATGCCCGTGATGCCGCCATTTTCTATGCCTCCCTGTTTAAGGCAAAGGTGTTGTTGGGCAGTGCGACGCCTTCGGTAGAAAGTTATTTCAATGCCAAATCGGGTAAATACGGTTTTTCGGTTCTGGATGAACGTTATGGTGGTGTTCGGTTACCCGAGATAGAACTGATAGATCTGAAAAAACAGTTCAAGGTTGGCAATGAAAAGATCATGGTGAGTCAGCCAATGCAGGCTGCGATAGAAGATTCCATAGAAAGAGGCAAACAGGTCATACTGTTCCAGAACCGTCGTGGCTATTCGCCTTACCAGGTGTGTAAACTTTGTGGAACCATCCCGCATTGCCGATACTGCGATGTGAGCCTGAGTTTTCATAAAAACACGAACAAATTACACTGCCATTACTGTGGTACGGTTTATCCGCTCGTGCATCGTTGTGAAGCCTGTGGGGGTGACCAGTTTATGCAACAGAATTTTGGAACGGAGAAAATTGAGGAGAAGCTGGAAGAGTTGATACCAAAGGCACGCATTGCCAGGATGGACATTGATAGCGTTCGCGGCAAGATGGCGCATGATAACCTGATCCAACAATTTGAGCAGCACAGGATCGATGTACTGATAGGAACCCAGATGGTTGTGAAGGGCCTCGATTTCGAAAATGTGAACCTGGTAGGTATACTTGATGCGGACAGTTTATTAAGCTTTGCGGATTTCAGGGTGAATGAAAGGGCCTTTCAGCTGATGGAGCAGGTTAGTGGACGTGCAGGGAGGAAAGATGGTGAAGGTAAGGTGATGATACAGGTAGCGCAGACCGGGCATCCTGTGTTGGCTTATGTGGCGGCTCATGATTACGATCTTTTTTACCAGAATGAGATACAAAGCCGTAAACAATTTTTTTACCCGCCTTTTGCACGCATCATTCAACTTACCATGAAGCACCGGTCAAAGGATGTGGTTGCAGCAGCTGCAAAGATTTTTGCCGCGGCTTTAAAAGATGAATTCGGTTCTTATATGATTGGGCCGGCAGAACCGGTTGTGAACCGTGTAAGAAATCAATACCTGATGGAGCTTCTTTTCAAACTTCCCAAGGACACGGCCTTGAATAACCGTTGCAAAGCAGCTATTCATGAGCAGGTTGCTATTATGCACAATGATAAAAATTACAAAAACGTCGTGATTATTGCAGATGTAGATGCGGTTTGATCCGCTCCCGTGAAACGAGGATATGACAAAGGATGGTTGTCTGGGCCGTACAGGTACGGGTACGGTCCTGCGGCGTCAAAAACAAGATACCTGCTTGTATGCATTTGACTGGAAACTAAGTTTGATGAGCCATAGCCTCGATCTCATCGTAGAGATACACATTGACCCCTGTTTTATCTGATTTAGCGGCGTTGATCATAGCCCGGGCAACATCTGTCCCTTGCACTGCCCTGTATTTTCTCATTTTTCCACCAAGCACAAACGAAAACACAGGCATCAACACCTGGGCGATCTTTTCAGTTATCCGGAATTCGTTCCTTTCTCCGATTAATAAAGACGGTTGAAAAATATGTAAGGCCGGATAATTCAATTTTCTCAGCGCCGTTTCCGTTTCTCCTTTCAGTTTCAGATAAAAATTCCCGGAATTGGGATTGGCACCGACCGCCGAAACCAACAGGAATTTGCTAAATCCGTATTTAAGACCTGCCTTCGCGGAATTCACAGGTATATCGTAGTCAACTTTGCGATAAGCAGTCTTATCACCCTTCACTTTTGACTGCGTGGTTCCCACGCAGCAGAAAATACAATCTCCGCGGCCAATTTGCTGATCGAGATCAGCCGGATCATCGAAATTGACAAGCTTTACCTCTATTTTCGATTCATGGAAAAGAATGGGTCGGCGAACCAGCAATCTTACGCGGGTAAAGGCGGGATCAGCAATAAGTTGTTTAACCAGAAGGTCCCCGATCATCCCAGTGGCACCAATAACGACTGCAGTTTGTCCGGTCATAATTTTTTATTTTTGTATAGCAGCATCTGCTAATTGACGATGTTTGCCGGACCTCAGCCGATGTTCAATTCAATCAGTGGATTCAGCTAACGAACTGGCTGGGTGCAGGTACAAACAATAAAACTCTATGCAAGTTCACGAAAATTACCCACTGCGGGATCTAAATACCTTCGGCATTGCTGAAACTGCGCGATATTTTGCCACTTTCAGGGATGAGTTCGAATTGGAGGAACTGCTGGGCCGCTATAAAAAACTCACCGGGGTGTCAAAGTTCCCACCGATGATACTCGGGGGAGGTTCCAACATTCTACTTACCGGGAAGGTAAACCGAATGGTGCTTAAAAACGAGGTCAGGGGGATTGACATTATCAAGGAAGATACGAACCATGTTTATGTCAAAGTGGGGGCGGGGGAAAACTGGCATCGCTTTGTATTATTCTGTCTCGAAAATAACCTGGGCGGAGCAGAAAATCTTTCACTGATCCCGGGCAATGTTGGTGCTTCGCCCATGCAGAACATTGGTGCCTATGGAGCGGAACTCAGGGAGATCTTTGACGAATTGGAAGCCTTCGATCTTCAATCGGGCAAGGCATATATGTTTTCGGTGAATGATTGTGAATTTGGCTATCGTGAAAGCATATTCAAAAGGAAGTTCAGGGATCGGTTCGTAATCCTGAACGTAACCTTCCGAATGAATAAGAAACATGAATACAGGATCTCGTACGGAGCGATATCACAGGAGCTGGAAAGAATGCGCGTGAGAGATCTTTCTATCCATGCCATTTCACAGGCGGTGATTAACATCCGAACTTCTAAGTTGCCTGATCCAAGGGTAATAGGAAATGCAGGTAGTTTCTTCAAAAATCCAACGGTAAGTAAGGCCGTGTACGAAAAACTGGGGGCGAAGTTCCCGGACATTGTTGCCTATCCGCTGGAAGATTCTTCGATGAAACTTGCTGCCGGCTGGCTGATAGAACAATGCGGATGGAAAGGGTACCGAAAAGGAGACGCAGGTTGTCACACGCAGCAGGCGCTGGTGTTGGTAAATTATGGAAATGCGCGTGGCGCGGAAATAAATGCTTTAGGTATTGAGATCGCACACTCTGTAAAGAAGAAGTTTGGTGTGCAGCTTGAACGGGAAGTGAATCTTATTTGACATGCTCACTTATTCAGTTCCTGGAACAAGGTCACCAATGACTCTTCGTTTTTCAACCTGAGGTCGTTTGTCAATTTCATAATTTTATCCGCATATTCAGGCATTGCCTTCATCAAAAAGTTCCTGTCTTTTTTGATCCTGATGATGGTGTTGTCGGGAAGGGCAGCATATAATTGAGAATCTTCTGTATAAGTTCTTTTGCTTGCAAGATTAAACTCTCTGAATCCAATAATCGTCTTATACCGGTGTTTCAGCAATGCAATTTTTCCATCAACAAGCAATTCATAAAAAGTAGCCCTTGTGTTTCCAGCTATCGGCGGGAAATTACTTCTGAACACAACACCCAGCGTATTGTTTTCTGTATGCTGCAGATAAAAAGTCCTGACACTATCTACAAATTCAAGCGCCATACCATCACGTTTAAATAACAACCTGTTATTAAACAAATCGAATTGCAGATACACATCATTGCTCATTTTACCATCATTGAAAACTACACGGCCGGAAGCGAATTCATCATTGAGAAAGGGACTCCCTTCAATATCCATGCTTGGGGAACGCGGCAGTGGTTTCCCTGACAGATCACGTAAATAAACCAGGGTATGCTTTCCTGGTCCGTTCAGAACGGATAGAGGTGTCGCTTCCTGGGCAGAGCCGGAACCAGCAAAAAGGACGCAGGTTGATAAGAAGGCGATTTTTAACATGGTGCGTAATTTGACGACTTCACATCCAACTGATTTGAGTAGCCGCGAGTTATATCCAATTTACAAATTCTGCATCGATTTTCACATCTGGCCATGACGTTATATCATATACTCAATATCCAAGACCAAAGTGCGCACAATAAAAAAACCCCGGTAATTCCGGGGTTTACTGTGAAATACTGGTACAACTTTAAGATTAGCGTTGTTCGCGGTCTTATGCAACCGTAAGATTGATCACCCGCAGATTATTAGATAATGTTTGTTAATTAAAATCATCATTTTCGAAATCGTCATCAGCCTGGCTGGTACCACTGCTCATATTCAGCATAGATCCCATCAGGTCCTTAAACTCGATCTTGTTATCAACAATTTTTTTACTGATCAACGAATAAGAGGCGAGACCATGTAGTACAAACTCCATGAGTAAAGCAGCTTCTTTTTCATTTGCTGTTTTATAGTATTTCTTAACCAGTGAATGCAGGCCATCGACCTTGTAAAGCTGCTGGATCTTTTCCTGGTCCTTCGTATTCAAAAACAGGTTTAGCGCATTGCCCTTATCAAACCAGTTCTGAACAGGTTTGTAGGGATTTTCTTCCTGCGGCAGTTTAGGATTCCTTTTTTTCTTGAACGTATCAGGATTCGGAAAATAAGCTGCAAACTGGGTGCGCATAGCTTTATCCAGCAGGTTTGTTGCCACCTGGTACGGGCCTTCCTGTTCACCTTCGTAAACCAGCTCGATTTTACCGGTGATGGATGGTATTATACCAGACAGATCACTGATCCAGATCTGCGTTTCTTTTTCGTTATTAATAATGGCACGGCGTTCAGCTGCACTCACCGCATTTTCGTAAGCTGAGATACTGAGGCGTGCAGAAACACCACTTTTCTTATCAACATATTCACTTCCGCGGGCCTCGAAAGAAATCTGCTCGATGGTACGTTTGATGAGATCGCTGATCTTAACTTTTGATGACTGAGCCTCGGGGATGTCAGCTTCCTGCTCTGTAATGCTTAAAGCCGTATCAATCGTTTTTGGATAGTGGGTCAAAATCTGGCTCTCGATCCGATCCTTGAGTGGTGTTACGATGGAACCCCGGTTCGTGTAGTCTTCCGGGTTAGCCGTAAAGACAAAAATGATATCCAGTGGCATACGAAGCTTGAAGCCCCGAATCTGAACATCACCTTCTTCCAGGATATTAAACAAAGCAACCTGGATACGAGCCTGCAGATCCGGGATCTCGTTGATAACAAATATGCCACGGTTACTACGGGGGATAATGCCATAATGGATAACCCTTTCATCACCGAAATTCAGCTTCAGGTTTGCCGCTTTGATGGGATCAATATCGCCGATCAGGTCAGCAACACTTACATCCGGAGTCGCCAGTTTTTCACCGTAACGTTCTGAATGGTGCAGCCAGTTGATTGGAGTGGCATCACCTTTTTCTGCGATAAGATCTTTCGCGTAACGGCTGATGGGATTGAAAGGGTCATCATTGATATCACTGCCCTCGATCACCGGTACATACTCATCCAGCAGCATGGTCATCTGCCTGGCCATACGCGTTTTCGCCTGGCCGCGGAGGCCAAGAAACAGGATATTGTGTTTGGATAGGAGTGCACGTTCAACATCAGGTATTACCGTTTCTTCATAGCCGATAATATTGCTGAAAGTTTCTTCCTTTGCCTGTAATTTTTTAATGAGGTTGTCGCGGATTTCTTCCTTAACTGATTTTGGTTTGTAGCCTTGTTTCTTCAGTTCGCCTAATGTCCTTATTTTCTTAATATCCATTGTTGGTTTTTTATTTGGCAGCTTCAGCATCTGCTTAGCTATAGTACGCTTTTAATATTTTGTAAGATCCGGTGGTTGCTCTTTCAGGCAACATAGTCGGTTCACTAATCCATGAATACCCTTATACGATCTGTGCTAAACCGGTAAGTACAGGTCCAGGTATTTATAGCTTAGGGGGCAAGGCTGTTGACGAAAACTGACCTGTTTAATAAACCGTTTTACGTTTGCCGTTCTCGAAATCTTTGAAGATGAATGAACCGAGCCTGTCCAGTGAAGCAAAAAAGGCTTTACCATTATTTGTTTCGGTAAATTCGGTAACAAACCGCTGCAGGTATGGATCCGTGGCGATCATAAAAGTAGTAATCGGTATTTTAAGTTTTTTACATTGTGCAGCAAGGTTGAGACAGCGGTTGGTGATTTTCCTGTCTAAGCCGAAACTGTTCTTGTAATACTTCTTGCCAATCTTAAGGCAGGTAGGCTTACCATCGGTGATCATAAAAATCTGTTTGTTTGGATTTTTACGACGACGAAGCAGATCCAGGGCAAGTTCCAGTCCGGCTACAGTATTTGTATGATAAGGACCGACTTCCAGGTATGGCAGGTCCTTGATTTCTACCGGCCAGGCATCATTGCCAAAAACCACGATATCGATGGTATCTTTCGGATACTTGGTGGTGATCAGTTCGCTCAGCGCCATTGCCACTTTTTTGGCCGGTGTGATCCTGTCTTCCCCATACAAAATCATCGAATGAGAGATATCAATCATCAGCACCGTCGAGGTCTGTGCCTTGAAATCGGTTTCCCGGATGGCCAGGTCATCTTCACTCATCATGAAACTATCAATACCATGGTTGATCTGTGCATTCAGGATAGAAGTCGTAAAATCGATCTGCTCAAGGGTGTCCCCAAACTGGAAAGGTTTGGTTTCAGGATTGATCTCATCCCCCTGGCCAGGTTTGAAGCTATGGTGGTCGCCGGCTTTGGTCTTTTTTAGTTTGCCGAAAATTTCTTCAAGCGAACGTTTTCTGATGCCCTGTTCAGTTTTCGGGGTGATCTTGATCTGCCCGGTCTCTGTGTTATCCTTTAGATAACCTTTTTCCTTCAGTTCATCGATGAAGTCGCCCATGCCATATTCGTCGTTGGTAAGATTGTATTCCTTATCCAGCTGGTTCATCCAGTTCATCGCTTCGCTCACATCTCCGTTGGTATAACTGAGCAATTGCATGAAA
Source organism: Flavitalea antarctica (assembly GCF_054461535.1). Classification (NCBI taxonomy): domain Bacteria; kingdom Pseudomonadati; phylum Bacteroidota; class Chitinophagia; order Chitinophagales; family Chitinophagaceae; genus Flavitalea; species Flavitalea antarctica. The sequence continues at coordinate 80,039 of NZ_JBTLQG010000027.1, read as the reverse complement.
AGATCCAGCAGTTCTTCGAATTTGCTTTTGCCTCCTTCACCCGGTTTAAATTTTGAAAAGTTGTAGCCAATCACGCGCAAAAGTTTTAGTGAATCAATTATCTCAATTTAAGCAATATTTGCCAACGGATTAATTACAAATAAATCACCTGATTGTTGTGGGGAAGATTCCGTGCCTGAGTTCTGGCGCGGATTGAGACAATCCCATTTACTTCAATTTTACGAGGCCCATGATTGGCCAGAGAAAACATATGTTTTCCCGGATAAGCAACTGAACGTTTGACCTCTTAGGGGAATCAACTGATGAATCTTCGAAGATAAAGAAGGAGCCGGCTATTTTGACGAGCACATAAATCAGTCGCAGGATAGGATCATAGGCCGTTTTCTAAATGAACGTCCTGAATCGGTAAAGTAAACCGCTAATGTCTTTTTCAGGATTAGGTTCGGTATTCATGATTAACCATCGCGATTATCTCCAACATGCAGAAATTCATGGTCTCTACTCGTCATAAGTTTAACAAAGGCGCTGAAACATTGTCGATTAATTTATTACATATGGATATAAATATTAATGGAAGCAGATATTAATGTGAAGTGGGATGCAGTTTTCTGATCAATTGAAATATGCACAAATATAGGCGGAGTGCGAATTTGAGGAGATGGCCCATGATTGGCTCCAAAATTGGTGGCATAGAGGGGTATGGGAGGAAATCGCATTCTTCGCAAAACAGGCTGCAAAGATTATGTGTATCGGTATTCAGAACATTCTTTGACAAGATTTTTTTAGATAACAGCCTAATCGCCTTAGGTCATTTTCTGAGTGATCCGACCGCACTATAACCGAAATAACCGGATGTGGTTCTAAATGCGGTGATGTTAAGGCAGTTCTTACTCCGTATGCAATTAACTTTTCATGAAGTGCTGTAATCTTTTCGCCGTTTGATTGGTTTATGTTTTGGACGGGAAAAATCCCCCCATTTGCACTCACACCAAATCCCGTCAACTCATTTCTAAATAATAGGACATTTTTCCATAATCTGTTTCTTTTCTGGTCACCCAGACTGTCGTTAATCATAAGCGCATTCAATGCTGCATTGAGATGTGCAGCACTGACGGGACTTGAATGTATCCTGGTTTCGCTGTATTTCTTAAAAGTTTGAATAAAGTCTACAGATCCGCTCATTACTGCCATTGGAACACCGAAGCCTTTGGCAAGCGAATTAATGGTAACGACGTTAGGGTCCTGGAGATTCAACCATTTCAATATCCCCCCACCTCCCTTGCCATATGGACAAGTGTTGTTTATTCGTTTTCCAAGAATTCCAAATGACTGCGAATCATCTAATATTGTTTTCCCTCCAAATGGCCTCAAAATTTCCAGGTAATCTTTAACCGGAGCAGGTTTTCCACATTGAGGGCACCAACCATCCGTGAGTATAACAGGAATTGAATTTGTCGGAAGGCAAGATTTTATTAATTGGCCAAGATGAAATATATCAAAATGCCTAAATGATCTCACCGGGATCTTTTTAACGATTAATCTTTCAATCCCATACTTCGAAACAGGATAAATTTTTTCATCTATAAAAACTACTATTCGTTTGGTGCCCAGGAAACCATACAGATCCCAATAAAGATGCAAAGTTGAAGGTGAGGTGATTCCGCTACTAAGACCTTGCATTAGCGCTACCTTTGCTGTAATTTGTTTGCTTTGTTCAAATTCATAGAGAGCCGAAGGAGCGCCTGAAGTAAGTTGTTTCCATCCGGGCAGCTCAGCACTGCTATGTTTCATTCCCAGATATAAAGAGGAAGTAAAATCAATCATACCTGATTTATTTTATCATCTAAGGACACTTAGACGGCCAACCATGGATCGCGATATTCATTACTCAATATGGAATCTGTTCTTCGATATCGGGGAATTTTTTGGTCTAAATGTTTATATTCTTTATTTCTCACCCTGGTGGTCATTCGCAGAAAATTTCCCGAAAGCATCTTTTCAAGCTCGGCCTTATTGTTTGTCAGTGCAAAGATCTTCTCCAGCTCTACCCGAGGGTGTAACCAGGGGCCATCGGTACCGAATAGAATTTTCTCGGACCCGGCCCTCTTAAATGCCATTTCGAGCAAATCAAATCTTCTGACGCCTGAAGTATCAGTAAAAACATTTCTATGCCTTTCCAACATGGGAATAAAAGCGATTTGTGCACGCCAGTCATCAGCAAAACTCGAAAGATGTGGTATAATAAAATTCACATCGGGATATTCGGTAGCAAGTAACTCAATCATAGAAACTTCACCCATCACATCATATAAAACAGGCAGATAAAAATATTTAGCGGTTTCGCATATTTCTCTTGAGATCCGCGCATCATGTCGGTGCACTTTGATGCCGCAAAATCCATATTCGGTAACAGCCTTCTTCACAAGTTCAAACACCCTCCCCCTGTCACTCACGGCATTTATAAAAGCAAAACCATAAAACTTTTCCGGATTGGAATTTACAATAGACGCGACTTCTGCGTTCGCGATTGAATAATCAGAATGAAAAGCCGCGAATAAATTCGTCTTAGAGATACCGGCATTCTTTGACCATCCTAAAAATTTTCTTAACGACGCACGTGTGTCCCAAGGGCCCGTAAAGCCATCGCCTTTGCCGGCATGACAGTGTGCATCAATAATAAACATAGCTGAATGATTTAAGGATCCCGATTTTCGTAGTTCTTGAAATGACAATATTTCCTTTCCAGCTAACTTCGGCCTCATAAAATATCTTATGACAGTGATTCTCGCGGATGAAAGGTAGGTGGATCCAGGCACCTTATTATCTTTATAAATTCAATAACTGTTTTTACTCCCCTAAAAAAGTTTGGCAAATAAAACCGTTCATTTGGGGCATGGATATTATCGCTGGCCAGCGCAAAACCCATTAAAATGACAGGCGCTTTAAGAATACTGCTCATATATTCCACAGCTGGTATCGTACCCCCTGATTTAATTAGCCTCGGCTTTACGTGGAATACAGATTCGTATGCTTTAGAAGCCGCCCCCAGTAAATAAGAATTCGTACTCTTGAAGTCTACTGGATTTGCCTGTGAACTATACTTCACATACGCCCAAACATCCTTAGGAATAAATCTTTCAATATGCCGGTTAAGTAGTGCTTCAATTCTTCCCGGGTTTTGATTTCTCACTAATCTGAAATTAAGTTTTGCTGATGCGCTCGAGGGAATGACATTTTTTACACCTTCACCTCCATATCCTCCAGAAATGCCTGTAACAGATAAGGAAGGCCTGATTGTTGTCCTTTCATACATTGTGTAATTGGCTTCACCCCATGAAACCGGGATTGCTGCGTCTTTCAAGATATCCTCGTCCGAAGGTCCATTCATTTTCATGAACATTCTTTCTTTTTTGCCTACCTGAACAACATCATCATAAAAGCCTTCTATGGCTATTGAGTTATTGTCATAATGTAAAGAACTAAGAAAATTACTTAAAACGATTGCTGCATTTGGAACGCACCCGCCAAACGTGCCGGAATGCAGATCTTTTCCCGAAGTTTTGATAGTAATTTCTGCATTTAATGCACCACGCAAGGAATAAGTGATAGCAGGTATGTCTTTGGAAATCATTTTTGTATCGGATACCATCACAGCGTCACAATGTAATATTTGCTGATTTGCAATTATAAAATTCTTTAAACCTTTGCTGCCAATTTCTTCCGCGCCTTCAATTAAAAACTTTACGTTTACAGGTAATGATCCTTTTTTCTTCAAAAGATGTTCAACTGCTTTTATGTGTATGAATAATTGACCTTTATCATCAGATGACCCTCTCCCATATATATGCGCGCCTTTAACTTCAGCCTTGAAGGGCTGTGTGTCCCATTTGGCCAAGGGATCCACCGGCTGCACGTCGTAATGACCGTAAAATAAAATTGTAGGGAATGAGGGATGTACGTTATATGTTGCAAACACTACAGGATGAGCCATTGTTTTGTAGACAGCTGCATGTTGCATTCCAATAGATTGAAGATGTTTCGCCAGCCACACAGCACATGCCCTCATGTTCTCTTGTTGGTTGCGGCTACTGCTGATAGTGGAAAAAGCAATGAAGTCAGATAACTCATTCATTATATTTTTCACATCCAGCATGTATAGTATTATTAGGCATTTGTATTTTACCTTGGTCTTTGTACATATTTTCTTCTATTTTGTGGGGAAGGCGCATTCTCGATATGTCTTTTCTTTTGGTCTTCAATATATACTGCTATATCATTGACCGGGGGCGGTGGTGGTGGCGGTCCGTCAGCCGGACCCAATAATTTTGCTATAATTTTAGCAGTTGCTATAAGCGGTTTTGCCTGATTGTATTTCTTTTTAGCAAAATCCTTCAGCCTGTTGAATAATCCGCCTAGTTCATATAATTCTGCCTCAGTTAATTCCCAGCCCAATTCATTGACCATGTTGCTCGTTTCGGCTTCCTTGGTTTCATATTCGCTGAATATTTCATCCATTATTGTTCTTTGCATTTTTTTAGATTTTGTTGAAAAGGATTCTGATTAAACACTGTCACTTTTGATTATACGACTATCACTTTCTTCAGACATATTTCTACCCGGCGATTATCGGCCGGGTTACTTGATACGGGCCTCGTTTCCCCTTTTGAATTGATTCTGAAAAATACTTTGTGCAGGTACCCTGGTCGCAATAATTCCAGTTGTTTAAACAATTCATTTATTACAGCAACCGACCGCCGTCTTCCAAGCTTTAGGTTGTTTGGCTTGCTTCCACTTGAATCTGTATGTCCAGTAGAGATAACTCCATTTATCTGGGCTCTAACTATCTTCTTAGCTAATAGTTGTATACGTACAATATGCGACGGATTTAGGACATCTTTATTGATTTCAAAATGAGGAAGTACATCACAAAGGCTATGTGTACACCCACAGGCGTTGCATGCAGCCGTTCCTGGTGAAGATATTGGCTGTGACGCATTAATATTTTGCGAGGTTATTGGCTGTGACGGATTAGTAATTCGTGGAGCTATGCGCTGCGCTGGGCTGGAATTCCGTTTACTGCTGTTTGTGACCTGTATTGGTACAGTTACCTGCTGAGGGCCTCTTGTCGTTGTAGAGCTTCGCACTTTGTTCTGAATTTTTGATCTTCCACTCCTTTTAGCTAAAATTCTCCGAAGCTTATTTAACAATATTATGGTTAGGCGTCCATCTGGCTGAAGGCCCAGCTTTTTTTGCAAATATTTTATAGCCTGCAAGGTGCGTTGTTCCATTTTTCCTGAAACCGGCAGGTTGGCTTTCAATATCTTGTTCAACGAATGCTGAACCCATTTTATCAATAGGGGGTTCAGGGTAGGCTGAGTTAACGAGTTCTTGTTTTGTCCCACCGGCTTCACGCTCGCAGGCATTCCTTTTTGTTGTATTGTTTCATATATCATGATACAAGGTTTTTACCTTTTGCGGTAACTGAATGAATCATTTGAAATTACTTATACATTCATAGAAGTTGCAATTCAATTTCGTTGTGACGGCTTTTCAATCAGATATCCGTTTGACGAATGAACAGTAGGGTAACATATGAACTGGGGTTATTAAATTCAACTTAGTTATCCAGTGGAATCACTTTTGCAGCAGTTCGTTTACCTGTAGGGTATAGCTGTATCACCTTTGCACCGTGTTTGGTTTGTTCGCGCCAATTTTCTAAAGCAGTGTCATTGAACTGTTTATTATTGGGTCTTGATGCATGTAATAATACATGTAAGCAGCGGGTTATTATCTTAGGAATAAGCATAACATAGATTTTATAGTTGAAAGGGTGATCAGGACTTCATGCCCGATTTCTTGATCTGTTTTCTAATAGCAGCCTTCGTGAAAGGAGATAGGAGGGTTGCGTTGCAAAATGTTCAACCAGCTGCACACTTTCTGCCGTTACAGCATTTAATTCAACACCTGTCACCGCACGGTAAGCATGTATATAACGTTGGATGCTATTACGGAATTCCTGGGCCCAGTTTGCCGCATTCTGACGGTCAAGGTTTACATCACTCCAGTTTCCATAACGAATCGATAACAGTATTAGCTCTCCATGTACCGCCAATTCATAAAAATATACGATGCTCGTAGTTCCCCATCCCTGTATATCGCGCATCGTATCCACCCGGTCCATCCAGGGCTCTTGGTAGGGAACCATAACACGACCTCCTAAAAATTCACGCATTTCGGGACGGGCAAGAATATATTGCTGCATCAACATTTCCTGGCGGGCAGTCCAGGTAAGATTACCATAAGCATTGTGGTTCCCCTCGGCAAGTAATAGATGCACTTCCTTCAATGCGTTGAGTATAGGGAAAGCATCGGCAATACGCGTAGTGTCGTCAGACTCCTTAAAATAAATGGTACAAATGTTTAGCAGGTTGTGAAATGCTCCCAAAAATGGTACCCGTGTATCTACACCAACAAATCTTGGTACTGCCTGGCCGGTAAGTTTTAATCCATATTCATGATCATATTCAACAACCCTTCTCGGAATTGATAAACGGTGTTGTTCATCCTGTATATAACCCCACAATATGTGGCTCAGAGGGCGAAGTGGATCGGTATTGAACCTTACCAAAGGATCACGATATTTAGAACCCTGTACGTTTTGAAAGCGCAAAGTAATTACATTGAGTGCCTGTACAAGCATACCTTGTTCCATCCAATAGCTCCAGATAAGCTCTACCATAAAGGGATTGAATACCCTTTCTTCTTCACGTTCCTCACAATCATTTAAAAATCTTGTTAAATTGGTATTATTCGCCAGGGTCAATTGATCATTAATTCGCTTGATTATAAAATCGTAATAAGGCAATTTGCCGGAACTACCAACATAACCTTTCATCTCGAAAGCTGAAATGCCGAACTTGAATAACATAAAGAATTCAGTACCGAACTTTACCAGATTATATTCATCGGTTTTGACAAAAGGGGTCCTTTTTTTCATCAGGTCTCTTTCATTTCTATATCCGGCCTTGGGCGCACAGATGATGTCATCAATAAATTCTGAATACTGATCGAAATTTAGAAAATGCGCTTTGATTGCCTTCCAGAGTTTCTGATCATCGGAATCTCCGGTGTCGGCCCGGGTAAGCCTTACGCTGGTAATGGGCGTAGTAATTCCTGCGACGGGTTTTTGCAATGCTACTTCGCCTAAACTATTATTGATTTCAGCAGGAAGAGGACTAACTAAAGTCAAGGTAGTTCCACTTTTGACAAATAATTCATTTGCCGGTGGACTTATAAAAAGATTCAGGATTGCATTTGATTGTGATCTCGAAGTGTCACTGTACATGACAAAGATTTCATTATTTCCGTCGGAAAAGTCTGATAGTGAAATACCTGTTTGATAAATTCTTTTCGAACTGGTAGTTTGCACCAAATCTAATTTGTATCCATTAATTGGTTTTGATGATCCTGGTGTTATGATAGCATAAAAATTGGGATCAGCATTTGTTTTTACACCACTAGCCGTCCTATAAAAGATCTCTGGCAGTTCATTCTCGTCTTCACCTACTCCCAGGTCAAGGGTTAGGTCTACCGTTGCGTTATTGACAGAAGTATTACATGTGATTTCATAGAAATAGTCCTTGAATCTGGAATCAGCATGTTTATATTCCGGGGGATTGATGGTTATATTCTGGCTCATATTGTATTTTTTAAACGGTAATCAAATTTTTTATCTCGTGAATGATCTTTTTGGATTCTTTCTTTGTCCTGTTTTCAGAACGCAGGAAAGCCCAGTGGGTAAGCCATCTAGAAAGTAACTTGCTTTCGGTCATAGCTGAAATGCTTGCATCTGCATGTGCCTGCCCAATTACTGCAAAGACAAGGGATGGGGGAGCAGCATTCATTGCATCCGGTGCGAAACGCCAGGTATTATATAAGAATTGCAGACTGGCAGGTTGCCGGACTTTGTAGGGAAATATGTCGGCCAACTTGTTGCCATTTAAATTAGGTGGCCGAAGAGTAATGATCATGTTTACAAAGTCAGGCATGCATATTTCCAGTTCCCTGATAATCGCTTTGCTTCTGTTATCAAGTGCTTCTACCGGGTACATGCTATTCCAGAGTCTGTCAAAACGTCTCCATTGCTCGTGTGGATAAAGTGCATCTCCAAACGCAAGACTCAACTTAACCCTGATCCATGGAAAAGGATGCGGATCGTCTAATTGTATTCTGAACATGAAGTACCGGGGTAGGCTTACTACGCTCATTAAACCGATTGTAGCCCCGATACCCAGGTGCGCCATTGCCCAGAAGTCTGCAATAATTTCTGATATCCAGCGATAATACAATTCCCAGGCAAGTAAATTTCTTCGCAGGCTCTGCTTTATCCTTATTTCCTTTCTGATTACACCAATAAGATCTAAGAGTGCTGCTCCCTGGTGGCCTACCTCATGTATGAGGGATGAGGCAATACCACAGCCCACCATTCTTTCTCTGGGCACCTGGATCACTGCAACTGGATTAAGTTTCCCCCCCGGCAATCTTGTCCTGGCTCGTCGGATCGCCGCACCATGTCCTCGTTCCAGATAACAAATCACCGGAGGGGATTGGTAATAGTTTCCTCTTAGGCTAAGTGTATCTTCGGCGAGTGCATCCAGGCCAGCTACCCAAACGCCAGTTTCGTGTTCAGCGCGCTGTGAGGTGACATCTGCAAAAATATCCAACTCATCCAGCAGGGCATTAAACCGTAGTTTAAGTAATGCAAATCGTTTTTGCGCCTCCTCTGAAGAGATATGATAACCTGACGGATCTCTAACCCAGAAGACAAAATCACGGACACTTTTTTTCAGCTCTTTGTTACCAACAATTATCAGGTCAGTAACGGCTTTTAACGCATCATCAGAAATATTAGCCGCTACAACCATTGGCATTGTGAGTGCAAACGGCTTAATCATTTCAAGTCTGCTCAAAAGCGACAGTGCCTCATTTACAATGAAGTGTGTTGCAAATAAACTACGTGCCATTTGTTATTGCAGATTAAGAATAATTTGATTGCCCTGCCTGTACCATGTACCAGATGATGTACCTGATGATTGATCCTGTTGCGCCGAACCATTCCATGCACCACCGTAGTTATAGCCACCTCCATTGGAAGGATAAGGTCTTGGCCTAGGTATTCTTCTCAATAAACCGGGTGCATACCTACGTGCAGAAGAAATCACGGCACTTCTTACCGTAGAGCGTGGTCTGGACCTAAACGCTGGGTTGCGTGACGCAGTTCTCACTGCATGATTAGCAAAGCGTACATAAGCCCTTGCCATCTCAAATTCTTTGTCTTCATTGCTTAGTCCCTCGAGTTCTAACTCAAAAAGATTACCTGCGAGCGAACCTAGCTTTCCACCAATGGCGCCTCCAAGAGGTCCCCCTACAAAAGTGCCTAGTGCACGACCGGCAAAGGGTAAAGCTTTTTTGGCTGCTGATTTTAGAAACCCACCGATTGCTCGTCCCGCAGAGGATTTTGCGAAACTTTTTACGGCTCCAGCTGCACGTCTCACAAGTTTACCCAGGAACTGTTCCATTTCGGCTTCGTTACTCACAGAAAGTAGTTCAGTAGCGAGTTCCGTTTCAAATGCTTCTTGTGAGATTTCATTCATTTCGTACGATTCATGACTAGTTTCCTGGCCATATTCACCTGGCAGCTCTCCGGTCTCCTGCAATTCCTGCAAGAATTCATCTTCAAATTCCTGACCGTATTCCCCTGTTATTTCATAACTCTCAGGATTTAATTCATAACCACCTTCCTGGTTATATTCATAGTTGGCTTCACCAACTGTGCGATCGATATTGTGCATAATAAATTTTTTAAATGATGAATAAATAAACGCCGGCAGTACTAAAGAAGCGAATAGTATGCCACCAGCTTTTTCGTATACTTTGAAGGCTTTATGCGAATAATTTTTCATTCAGTGACGAAAGAATACTTTTTACACGAAATAATTTTCGTGTTTAGTAACGTCTCTATAAAGACTATTATCTAATGTCTTATCAATAAAATATATTTCCATTTTTGAGTTCTTATTTGTATTTTGTACGTCCCATACCCAGGCATGTATTCGCAAATCGAGCTAACTGGTACTCCTCTCCAAAAAAACAACAAGGAACTTCATTAATTTTTTTGATGCTTCAATCCTTTTCTCTGTGCAAAGGAAAACTGAACATACGGCGGTTTGGCTGCAAGATTTGTCAGAGAATAAAATGTTCAATGATAAATTATCGAAGACTTTTACAAAAAATAATCTCTTATTAGAAAAATGGCATCATAAACTTGCATTCCCATTAGGGATAATTGTAATTGACGGGTACCATAATTATGAAGCGCTTATATCACTACTAAATATACAGCTGAAGAATAAATGTGAAAGGGTCATTGTAATTAATTCATCTCCAGATGCCCTTAACAGAGATGAAGTTATTAAGATCTTAAACTACGGGGCAGAGTATTATTTCGAACTATTGTCTCTAACTGAAAACTTTGAAAATCTAATTGAAAAAATTTTGCGTTGGAGGAATATTGAGAGCATCCTGCAGTCATCACTCGTAAGAAGAAGCATCGTTGGCGAGAGCAGTCTCCTTAAGAAGATGCTGCGTGGCATCATTGAAGTTGCGGTATATTCTTCTGCTTCGGTTTTAATCCTTGGCGAGAGAGGCACAGGGAAAGAGCTTTTTGCAAAGCTTATTCATGAAATTGATAATTCCAGAAACAAAGAAGATTTTGTTCTGGTTGACTGCACGACCATAAAAAAAGAACTTTCCGGCAGCGAATTTTTTGGTCATGAAAAAGGTTCTTTCACCGGGGCAGATTACACCCGGGAGGGTGCCTTTGCACTCGCTAACAATGGAACGTTGTTTTTAGATGAAGTAGGAGAGTTGCCCCTCACAATGCAAGCTGAGTTATTGCGTATTATACAGGAGGGGACCTATAAAAAGATCGGGAGCAATTTATGGAAGCAAACGAATTTCAGACTTGTATGTGCCACTAACCGGAACCTTGAACTGGAGACGGAGACAGGTAATTTCCGAAAAGATCTTTATGATAGAATTTCATTGTGGAAATGTTATACACCATCCTTAAATGAAAGAAAAGAAGACATTCCGCTACTTGCCGAATATTTTTTCAAAAAAAATATTCCTGAGCCGGACTTAATTATTGATGAAGGCATTATTAATTACCTTAAGGAAAGAAATTATCCTGGCAATGTTCGTGAGTTGCAAAATCTAATTAAACGAATTTGCCTGCGATATGTTGGTAAAGGACCCATTACCATGGGCGATATATCTGAATATGACCGCATCAACTTTACTTCATTTAGAAAAAATTGGTATGAGGATTCCAATCTTGCTGAATTAATTGCCGAGGCACTAAACGAAGGATATGATGCAAAAAGCATTGTAGACACCATTAAATCGCTTACTACTAAAATTGCGTTGTCACTAACTGGTAGTAATAAAGAAGTGTCACAATTGCTTGGTAAAAGCGAAAGATGGATACAATTGCAGAAAGCAAAGGAAAAATGATTTCAGAACAACACCCAATTCTCTAAACTGATTTCCAGTCTAAACTTAGGTCGGACAACAGCCAGGTCAATCCACATACTGGCAAAGTAATCTAAAATGGATAGTACAGGCGTTAACTACCAAGATTTTGCCTTGTTGTCATTACCTGCATACTCTATAATCACAATTTCTGTCAGCGGAAGGTAAATATTACGGTCTATGAGGGCGGGTGTTGTTTCCGCTGTGCCCAGCATTCCATATAACATGGCTGCGACCTGGTTTGCGGGAATATTGCCTTTCTTTTCACATTCCTTTGCCTGGTTGGCGATCAATACCGGGAGCTTGATCACCTTATTCTTTAATCCATGGTCACCGCCCAACACTGCCCAGTTGATCTTTATGCCTTTGCCAAGTTTAGCCATTATCTTGTCCTGCACGTTTTCAGGAAGGTTTGACTGGAAGCGGATCGTATCCAGGCGTTTTGAGGCGGAATCAAGGATAAATGATACAACGGCATACTGCACAACGCATTTATCGGGGGCCTTAATAAACGGCATCATAATTTGTGATACCTGGTTTTGAAGGCGCGAAATCTCTGCATCCTGTTTTTCATTGCCGGGTCCACTAAAACTGCTAAGCATAAAAACGATTGCCAGCATTATAATCATAAACGGGAAGGTCCAGGGATGATTCGGCACCCGGGGGAAAGCTGTTTTAGAAGGATATATTGCAAGCATGATTGACAAGTTTTAGAAGTGTATATATGTTTAGTCGCATTTCTGATAGTATGAGGAAACAACGGGTTTCGGGCCTCAGACTTCGTTTCTACATGTCAAACATACTATTGATCCATGCGGTAGCCATAGGTTAAAACACCCCTTATTTTAGCGTCGTTTCCACGAATCCAAACATGTTAGCGGCGTTCCATAAATGCAAAATCCCCGGCGGATGGCCGGGGATTTTGCATTTGGTTGATCTTACAATTAGTTGATTGCAAACACCTATTGTCTGTCTCCTTTACCTTGTTCCGTATCTCTTGGATTCGGAAGCTGCACCGGTGCATTTTCAGGTGGAGCTGCGGGTCTTGGGGCAGAGAACTGTTGTTCCATTGCTTCAATTTCGCGCAGCATCTGGTAGGAAGTATAGATATCGTATACAAACGGTTGCTGTTTGGATGAGAGATCACCCGGTTTGTTGTTCAGCAACTGCGCTGCCTGCATGGCAAGCTGCTCATTGGTCATATTATTTTCACCCAGCGAGCGGTAATATTTCATTTGCTGTTCCAGATCTTTTTTCAAAGAAGCTTTCACTTTTGCTGCCAGTTTTCTGTCACCCGCCAGGTAGGCTGCTTCAAGGAACTCTTTGGTCACATCATTATGGAAATTACCACGGTTCGAGGTCATTCCGTAAGGCACATTGCTCTCATCCACACCCCGGTCGTATTTGTTCAACACTTTAACGGCAGAATCTTTACGGCCATTGTACGCAAGGAATTTACCAAGTACAGCATGGGTCTGGCGGATACTGTTTATATGACGGCGGTTCTCTTCATCAAAATAATTTCCTTTTTTATCGGCACCACCGTAAGTGAATTTTTCCATCACATTTTTGTAGGCAACATCAACCTGGATCTGTGAATTTTCAACCGGTACAATGCGGTAGGTCAGGCCCTCCATTCTTGCATATTTTTCCAGCCCCAGATTGCGCAGTTCGGCAGTTGAAGTAACATAGATCGGGCGTCTCCACTTGTTCGTTGCGAGCACGGCCAGCAATGCCAGGTCATTTTTCTGGAGGTAGTTTTTGTTGATATCGAGGTTCACTACATTCACAATCGTATCGCCCGGATTCAGCTTAACTGTTTTTCTTACCGCTTCCACATCAACCGGGATAGACACTTTTTTGGTCGGGAACACATTAGCCATATCACCACTTTGCATAGCCACCTTACGTGCCGGATCATCACTGGCTACAACATCCTTCAACACAGTATAGAGATCCGAATATTTTGCCTGGTCGTATCCGGGAAGAGGATAAACCGGGATCACGTTTCGGGTCTCGCCCTGGATCTGCTCTTCGGTAAAGATTACATCGGCAGGTGAACTTTCATTCAGTTTATAACGAAGCTGGTTTACATACCAGTCGGTACCAAGCAGGCTATAGTTGATCACGCGGAGGTCGGGGCGTTTGCCTTCCACTTCCTGTGCATACCACAGCGGGTAGGTATCATTATCGCCAAAGGTTAACACGATTGCGTCTTTTTCACAACTTTCGAGATAGTTGAAACCAAGATCACGGGCAAGTGTTTTCTGGCTACGGTCATGGTCATCCCACTCCTGTGAAGCCATCAGCACCGGTACTGCAAGCAGCGTTACTCCGAAGGCTATATAAGATGGGGTGGCCAGGTTGCCTTTCATAAACCGGGCAAGCTGATCGCGGACCCAGATCACACCCAGGCCTATCCAGACAGCAAAAGCATAGAACGAGCCAACATAGGCATAGTCACGTTCACGTGGTTGCTGGCCCGCCTGGTTAAGGTAGATCACGATGGCAAAACCAGTGAAGAAGAATAGTAAGAAGTTGATAAAAAAATCGCGGCGGGTGCGCATGTATTGATGGATAAAACCGGCTATACCCAACAGGAAGGGCAGGAAGAATAACTTGTTATTCGCCTTGTTTGTTTTTCCTGCGGTATCGGGCAATTCCTGGTCGGTGCTGATGCCAAATATTCCGTTGTCGATGAAATGGATACCGGATTGCCAGTTCCCATCACGTATGTTGCCAAAACCCTGCAGGTCGTTTTGTTTGCCGGCAAAGTTCCACATAAAGTAACGCCAGTACATCCACCGGAACTGGTAGCTCATGAAGTATTTGATATCGGTAGCAGTATTCGGATCTTCCCCCTGTTCAAGACCACCGAAGTTGCGGTACATCCCTTCCTGGTTACGTTCGGTGCCATTGTCCCAGGTTCTGGGAAAAAGGTGAGCCGTTTCCATGCCGCTGTAGTTCAGCTTGCGTTGTTTGCCGGCCACTTCATATTTATCTTTTCCTTTTACATAGATATCACCTGCTTCAACATAGTCTTCGTTGGTCAGTTCTTCCGTAAAAAACGGTCCGTATAATATTGGCCAGTCTCCGTATTGTTCACGGCTGAGATAGCCCACTAAACTCACCGGGTTATCGACATTGTACATATCGACAGATGGATTGGCATTCGAACGTATCAGTGTGGTGAAATATGTTGAGTATCCAACGATCACGAAAATGGTTGACCAGATGGCGATCTTCAGGAAAGAGAAGATCTTGTCTTTTGCATAATAACAAATGGCTACGACAGCGCTGATCGCAAGTAGAAGCAGGAAAAATGTTCCTCCCGAATTGATAAAGGGAAAACAGAACATCAGGATGATGGCTGCCAGCCAGACACCAAAAGCATTGAACTTTTTGATCTGCTCGGGTTTGAAACGGAGACCTAGCACCAGCAATGCCGCGAGGATGGCGAAGTAAATTCCAAAACCCACGAAAAACGGTGTGCCTATCTGGTTCACGAAAAAGATATCAAAGGCGCCTGCACCTTTAATGGACCATTGGATGATCGCTACCTGCACAATGCCGGTAATGATACAACCGATCAAAAAGGCCCAGAATGTGCCCCACTTGGTGACTTTGTATCTTTTGAAATAATACACCATCACGATGGCGGGTATGGTCAATAAGTTCAATAAGTGAACACCGATGGACAGACCCATCATATAAAATATAAAGACTAGCCAGCGATCAGCACGGGAGAACTTATGCCCGTCTGTCTGGCTTTCGCGATCAACCTCATGTTCCCATTTCAGGATGGCCCAGAATACGATGGCGGTAAACAGGGATGAAAGTGCGTACACCTCACCCTCAACGGCGGAGTACCAGAATGAATCAGAGAAAGTATAGGCGAGGGCACCAACAACACCGGCAGCCATGGCAACAAACAGGTTTGCGCCGGTCAGCTCTTCACGGCCTTTCTGCACCATTTTGCGGGCGAAGTGGGTGATGGTCCAGAACAGGAACAGGATGGTGAGACCACTGGCGATAGCGTTCATGAAATTCACGGCCCTGGCGGCGCTTTGGGGATTGTCTCCGAACAGTACAATAAAGAAGCGGCCAAGGAGGATGAACATTGGCGCGCCGGGCGGGTGGGGGACCTGGAGTTTGAAAGCACTGGAGATAAACTCGCCGGTATCCCATAAACTACCGGTTGGTTCCATCGTCATTATATACACGGTACATGCAATAAGGCCCACGATCCACCCTACAATATTGTTCAATCTGTTGAAGTTCATTTGCATCGAATTTTTTTGAAACTTGGCAAACCTACATGATTTTTAATTACTTGCAAACGAAAGCCGCGAGTAATGAGGCTTAAACCTAAGAGGGCGTGAAATTATGTAATTATGATATTTGTTTTAGATTAATTTCTGCGATAATTGACAAGAGGATTGTTAATTGTAAAATGTCAATTTTAAGTTTTAGGATCGCCCCGGTTATCAGAAGAAGTCAACCTTAACGAGCTGGTAGATGAGCCGGTTTTGGGCATTCTGTGATTTTTCTGTGAAACCGCTGAGCCCGAGGAGGCCGGCAGCATTGCCTTTATTAATAGCGAGTTCCAGGTATCCCGCCGAATTGAAGAGCGCTAGTTTTTCGCCTTCGGGCACATTTGAGTAGTGGTCGCTGATCTTTTCGATCTTGTCGCCGTGGCGAAAAACGATCATAAAGTCGCGTCCCCTGCGTTTTTCCTCGAATTCTTCTTTTGTGATGTTGACAATGATGTTTTCGAAATGGTCTATAAATATGATCTGTCCTTCAATAAAATTGTCGGTCATCCTGGGTCGAAGCGGGTTCTTTACCTCTATTTCGATGTCTTCTTCGCCTATCTGAGTGATGCTGGTGCCATTTTGAATGCGTTTTATGGCTTCCGCCATGATCCGGGCGCAGTATAAGGTGTTTTTTGGTCCACCGTTAAATGTGAGGCCGGCGGCCGGCATCAGTGCCGAACCATCCAGGGGCAGGCCGATGACCAATTCGGGTTTTCCTTCCACGATCATGGTGATTAAACCATTGTCGGCGCAAAGGATATACTGATCATTGTGGAAAGCGAGTAAAAGTCTTTCGGGTTTTTTGTCGAACAGGTTGACCAGCACGATATGAAACGTGTGTGGCGGGAAGTTTTTAAAAGCGCTCCGGCAGATATAGGCTGCCTGGGGATGATTAAACGGCGAGATGCCGTGGGATATATCTATTATATTGAAACCCGGGTCAACCTGCAGCAGTTGGCCCTTGATGGCACTTACAAGATAGTCCTGGTGACCGATATCTGAAGTAAGCGTGATTAAGGACATTAATGGGAAATATTTTGAAAGATGCCCGAGGGGCCCCGCCCAAGCGGGGAACGGACGGGAAACGGATTCATGTTCGTCCCGACCTTGCGGGAAGCCGGAAAGGTATAAAAAAGTATCAATTCCATAACGAAAAGCATCAGTTACTTAATCAGCTTACCGTCTTTAATAAAGAACTTGTTGACCAGCCGGTCCGCCCAGGCAGGGAAAAGTTTGTTCATAAATACCGTTTGTTTACCCGTGAAGGTCAGCACCAGGTTGCGTTTGTTTTTTTCTATCGCATGGATTATATGTTTGGCCACTTCGCTTGCGGGCATCATCTTTTCTTCGTCGGACGCGGAAGTTGGCTGGTATTCACTGAGGTGGCCTTCACCTACCACTGGTGCTGCCTGCCTGATATTGGAACCGGTGAAGCCGGGTGCGACCCACATAATATTAATGCCTGTATTGAGTAATTCTGTCCTGAGCGCTTCCATCCAGCCCTGCAGGGCGAATTTGCTGGCAGAGTAACCGCTGCGGCCCGGGAGACCCCTATATCCAGCAATGGAGGAGATGCCAACAATCGATCCTTTTCTTTCCATGATCGAAGGCAAAGCATATTGGGTGCAATACACGGCTCCGTAGAAATTGGTGGCCATTATCTTTTCGATGGCTTCAACTCCCGTGTCTTTGAAAAGACCGCGGATATTGATGCCGGCGTTGTTAACCAGTATATCGATACCGCCGAAAGTGGCTATGGTAGAGTCGATGAATCGTTTACAGTCGTGCTGGTTGCTTACGTCGCAGGTCATGATATGCAGCATTACATTGCTGTATTGCATTTGCAGCGAGTAGAGTTTATCATAGTTGCGGGCGCAGGTTGCGATCTTTGCGCCGAGGGGTATAAGCACTTCTATCAGGGCTTTCCCGATTCCTTCACTGCCGCCGGTTATGGCGACCACTTTATTTTTAAAAAATGACATCAGCGATAGTTATCCTGCAAAAATAACAACCTTAACCCGGGTCAAAAAATAACATGTTGAAAATGATTGAGAAACCTGATGGTTTGAGAGGAAACTGAGGTTTACCGGCAATGGAAGCCTTGATCACATTATTTTTTTCGATCCCCTTGCCCGGTAGGATGCTTAAACATTTGGCCAGGCAATTTCGACTCAACAAAGCGAATCTGATGGCGATATAATCGTTTACGATGGCAGTTCTATAATCTTCTTGTTTCTTTGTAAAGAATTTAGTTATTGACGGCTGTTGAAAACAATCTGAATTTATTTTCAGCAAAAATTTGCCACAAAAAGATTTTGCCCTATTTTCGCACTCCCAAAAACGAGCAGCGCATCTCTGATGTCGTTGTAAATCAAAGGGAAAGAATACATAGTTTAAGATTCCGTAGCTCAGTTGGTAGAGCAATACACTTTTAATGTATGGGTCCTGGGTTCGAGTCCCAGCGGGATCACTGTTTAAGCCTCAATATTCAATTTAGATTATTGAGGCTTTTTGTTGCATATGATTTAATTTAGAAAATTAAACTTCGATTTTTGATTTTATAATATCTGATTGCATTGACACTTCTGATATTTTATCGATTGACCAAGATTAGTTTCTCTAATTTTTCTACATTTTATGACAACACCCCTTTCTCCGGCTCTCTCCAAGCGCGTAACAACTTATAGTTTATTGGCATACATCAATAACAAACAAGCAAGAACGGCGACATATGAATCAATATTCATTCCTATTGTCAAAAGGGGTTTATCCAAAATGGTGTCTCTGGGTGTTAAGAAAGGTGAAGATATAAGAACAGTACTCGATTTTATCGATCAGCTTTATGACATTGATATGCCTATAACGGTTCTTAAGAAACTTCTTAAAGTTATTGAAAATGAAGCTAACCATTCGAGTGAAACCCCGGCAGTTAAATTTTATGAGGATTGGTCATTCATCATTAACAATTACTACTTTGATGAATATGAAGATGAAATAGAGAAACGCGAAAGTGAAATTCAAAGGTTGCAGGAAATTTATGAAGCCTTTGTTCGTTCTGAAAGTAATGAGTCGGCACCTACTAGTATCTTTCATTTTATTGAGCAAGGAAAATTTTCACTAGGAAAATACATTAAAAGTAAGTATCCAAGTGATTTTCAAGACCACACGATTGAAGCAAGATTTATCAAATTTATTGAACCTATCGCGGGGTTTTATGAACTTGTACAATCAATTTACCTAGGTGCGATAATATCAATCTACTTAGAATATTCTCCGTCTGATGTAAAAAAGGATGTAGAATTAGTTCTTGACACAAATTTCGTAATTAGTTTATTAGACCTTAATACTTCTGCATCAACCCAAAATTGTAGGCGTCTCGTTGAAATAAGTAGACGGCTTGGGTATAGATTTTCGATTTTATCGATAACGCTAAAAGAGATAGATAATCTCCTCACTAGTCGAGTGCAGTTTTATAATGAGTATTTTTTGGGGAGTTTAGCCGACCCAGAGGATATTTATAATGCTTGCAAGCGCAGAAGTCTAAATAGAGCGGACCTAGACAAAATTCGAATTGATGTTCAACATCAGCTTGAAAACTTTGGGGTGGTGATAATTCCCAACGTGGATAAATATATTAATCTAGCGAAAAATGGCGATTTATTCTCTAAGTTAAAAGGTAAACGAAATACAGATTTTGCTGCGCTGCATGACGCGACCTGTATGGAATATGTCAAAGCCAAAAGAATAAAACAACAATATTCTTTTGACCGAGTTAATTGTTGGTTCCTAAATAATTCAAGCTCCAGAGCCACTCTTGCCAGTAATGGATTTCAACCGTTTACAATAAAATCGGAGGATTTATTAAATTTATTGTGGCTAACTTCTCCAATGGTGAAAGATATTGTCGATCAAAAAGAATTCTCCAATATCGGATTGTCGCGTTTAGTGTCTTCAACTTTAGATGACTCTCTCCCAAAATCACAAACAATTCGAGAATTAGACGATAACATCAAGAAATATGCAAATGAAAATCTTAAAGATGAAGACATTCTTAGAGTAGCAAAGGCCGTTGCCGAAAGAACTATTAAGAATTTAGACAAAATTAATGACCTAGCAGAAAACGACAGTGCCGCCTTTGTCAAAAAGCTACAAGAAATAGCCGATCATGAGAAAGAGAAAGAGGATGCGAGAAATCAAATGTACTATGAACTTGTGAGTCGGACGCGCGAAGAGATTTCTCAAATGCGGAATATGCATCAAAGTTTATCCGACGCAAAAGACGAATATCAAGACAAATACCAGGAACACCAACGAGTACAAACAGACACAATTAATCTTAATGCCGAAATCGTTGAGGTGAATAAACGATTAAAAAGAGAAAAAATCGACCTATTAAACCAAATTAGAATGGAGAAACGAACGTCATATACAGCTATCCAGAAATCCAAATGGCGCCGTAGGAGTTGGCTTCACCTGGTATTGTTAAGTATATGTGTCATTGCACTTTTGTTTGGCTATGCTGGTATTCGCAATTGGGACTTCACTGATTTCTATAATAATGCCAAAAATAGTAATTTAGGAGTTGTATTTACCGTTCTTGTTGGTATATGCCTAACTATTATTAGCGTCGTTATTATCCCCAGTTTAAGAGAAAAATACTACAATTTGAGCATCATCGAAAAATTTGAACAGCGCTTGACAATTCCGGAGGAATTTCGGCAGCTTCCATATGAGAATGAGTGAAAATATTGTGCTAGATTCTGAACGTATAGAAAGTTTTACTTACATCGTTAAGGGGCTATTTTCTAGTTGTCATTCTGTTTATCCAGAATGATTGTGATTTCGCGGGTCCAGCGGAAGTTCTGAAGTTCTCAAAAACGTTTACTCAACAAACCTGACAAATTTATCACAAAATGCTATTGTTCAAATAAGGCTTTTATTTCAGTTGAGTAGTCGGTTTGTTTAGTTCGAACAGATCGAGGACTATGTTTTACAATATCAGTAAGATTATTATCCGATTCATTGTCTTTTTCCCATTCGTGATAGTTATCACTCTCTTCAATATCAGGCAGGTATTCCTCTACGTCGAAACGCGGGGGAGGTAGTTTTACCTTTGTAAAGTTATCTTCCCAAATATCTCTTAGGTCGTCGGCGAGCGAATCTTGATCATCGCTTGTCTTTATAGAGCTTTTTCTGTACGACGCTTCGTCTGCTAAAACTTGGGATGCTACTGTGGAAATTCGCTCCAAAACGTTGCTCCGGTTTGGAGTTTCTAGAAGATATTTCGCTAGATCCTCAGAATAATATTTAAAGATATTGATAACATCATCGATATCATCCGGAATAGTGATGTTTGACCAAAGGGTGTTGCTGATGATCTCCCAGTTTACTTTGAAGAACTGATATACTTTCCCGCCTTGAAATCCATTTTGCATCGTTGCAATTAGCATGTCAAAAACCCGAAAGTTTAAGATATTGTTGAAATCAATATTGCTCAGCCGTTCTGCGCATAAAGCGTCTATCTTTTCTCTTAAAAATGAAAGTTCCGTCAGCTTTTGAAAAACCACAATGATTTTACATTTTGTCAGTTCTGCCTGCCTTTCTCCGAAATCAGTCATTGACACAAAACGATGTGTTTTAATAAAATTTAGGAGATCTGTCTGTTCATTGAATGTTCCTGGGCGCTGGAATACCAAAACTAGAATAGATCTGTAAATTCTTTCTAATTGTTCAATGTAAACTGCAGATTCCCAAACTTTTCTTCGTTCTTCTAAAGATTCTAGTAAAAAATTTGATAAAAAATCTTCAAGAGATGGATTTATAAATTTTAGAATAAAATTGCTTTCATAACCAGATTTTGTCCTTGTTATATGGCCATCCAAAAGCCGTTCTAACACACTTACATAGGTATTAAATGTTTTAGTGAACCCAGAATGGCTAACTTCGTATTCTAGTTTTTGTTTAAAAGCGAATTGAATTACATTTTCATGGGCCGTTCCACCCAAACTAAGCAAGGTAAACAGGAGAAAACGATCTTCATCTTTGATTTGATTTGTGATACTCTGTTTCCATATTTCCTTAGGATTATTGAGCATATCAGAGACAAACTGAAGGTAATCCTGGTTGCCGCTCTGGGAGAACCTGGTATTGTCTGTCACAAACTCTATTAATCGTGGATTATAATTTTGGTGTTTAATGATTTTTAAGTATGACTCATTAGCAAACAGAGGAGTCATATATGTGCGAGAAATTTTAGAGTGAAATAGGTGATTGTATAAAATTCGAGCTTTGTCTAAATCACTATATTCCACCAGCTCTAATTCCTTTCTCCCCAAATGTATGGCAGATTGATTTATTTTTTCATATAACTGGTAAGCTGAATTTAGGATAGTGGTTCTCGTTGTCAAGATTAAAAATTTGTTTGTAGATTTTGTAATTCGCTCTAGGAAGTTAACAAGTAAGCCATCTGTTGTTTTAGGATGAATAATGTCAAAGTATGTTGATCCAAGAAAATCATCTAGGTAAAAAATTTGTTTTGCATCGGGGTCACTGGTGATTGCTTCTTCTGCCTCCTTCAGATCACGCTCGACTACGACTAACTGGTAAGATTTTGAGAGCATAGAATAAATTACGATTTGAGCCAAAGTTGTTTTGCCAACTCCTGGCTGACCGGTAATCATCAGGTAGTGATGTTTTTTTAGAATCCGGATTGCATCCGCAAAGGCTTTTGTTGAAACATATTTTTTAATATTGGCTCGAATCTTTTGTTCATAAAATTCAGAACGACCATTCACTGAATTATGTAGAATACGAGTTAAAACATTAGAACTAGATATCCAAAGTTTGAAATACTTCTTTTCGATTTGCGGGAATTGAGAAAGAATTGAATTTAATCTTTCCCGGTCATAGATAGAATTCGCGGATATCATATGGGGTTTAAATAGGTCCAATATAGTTTTTTCATGCTGAGGAAGAAGTCTAATCGACGTCGCAATTATATAACTTCGAATTTTGTGTTGTGGCAGCTTTGTAACATCGTGTTTAAGCAACGTCACTAACGCACTAAACTTCGATTCAGGTATATGTTTACACTGGACTATAGTGTCGTTCAACTTGTTGGCAGTGGAGTAGCGTAGGTCAATACCGTTGTCTTTCCCCCTTTTAAAGCTTCTTAGTTTTAGACCCAAATCGGCGCTTAGCAGGTCCCGGCACAACTCTTCAAATTCCTTATCATTCAAACTCGAGAAGTCATAATTGTTCATGAGTGTGGGGTCTATTTGTATTTGAAAATATCATTTTTTTTGCGCTAAAACCAGAAAGCGCATTCTTTTTAAACATAATTTTAAGTTCCGTTATTCCTAGATTCTGAATAAGCAAAAATATAGATTTCTAAATCGTCCAGTCAAAAAGGGGAGGATTTTCACATCTTCGATGAGCTTACTGTTGCAAATGAAGCCTATGCAAGGTTGCTCACGATAATATTTCCTTCCTGATCGATATTTGGTGATGTTTTATCATAATTTCTAAGAAGAATTACAGTCTTCTTTGACCGTGTATCACTCAGCATAAATCGATTGAATCTGGCTACCGTTCCATTATGGTTTACCTTTTTATTGTCAGTATCATCGTCTGGTGAATAATCCCAGGCAATAACCATTACCATATTTTTTGTTTGTGAATTTTATATTGTCCGCATACTATCTCTATAATTCTTGAACAGGATATCTTTAACTATTGTTAATGCTATTGCAGATCTTGACTGGTTGTTAGTTGTGGTAAAAATGCCCCCTCTTAGGAGTTTGTTTCGTCTTCCTGCAAGTTCTTGTTCAGATGACTCTGTGCCACCAAGGGATGGATTCCAGTGAGATATAAACATACCCCCCCCAGGCATAACCATTAAAGGTTTTTGTAAGCTGCACCAAGTCACGTGTCCATCAAGCAACCGAGCAGCCCGTTATAGGTCAGGAGATTTTTTTCAGCTCTGAGGCAGCAGTTCTTTAACTTTGAGATAATTCTCACAGTTTGCAACGCGTGAATGTTTAATTCGCATCGATGAAATTTAAGAAATGGCTTGAGAATTTCTTGTATCGCGGTAGAATTAAATCGAAGCATTTCCTTCTACCAGGGCAGCTGCCCTTCTTTTTGCATTAATTTCTGTTAGTTAGCGGTCGATCAAAGCAGCTACGGCTAATATTGTTGATAAGATGAAAGATAAAATAAGTGGATTCAAAGGGGATACCTCCCCGGATAAATAGTCTTGAATAATAGATGCTGCCAATCGATGGCTTAAAGACAGGATAGGAGTGGAAGAACCATGAAATCAAGACAGACTTCTCACCCAATGCCACAATCTTTAAACATTCATAAATTAATGTTATCCTTTTGTCCTGCCCATCGTATAAGCGAATCACCATTTGTTTATTATTTCCTCGATTCTCCAATATCTTTCTGTATATAATGCCCAGGACACTTTTCACGGTTAATGTAACACTTTCAATTCTATTCACTATAATTACCCAGCTTCGTTACTCGTTCTAATTTTTTAGCTGGCTCTCTGGAAAAAATCAAATCTTATTGCTGATGTAAATTTTTTTGTAAATTAAAGCCTAATGCCGCTCTAAGTATGGATTTTTGGAAGGTTTTTGGTGACCCGATAATAGCATTCTTTTTTTCCCTGACTACTTTCATTATTAGCTTAATCGTGGGTCATATCTACTATGTCAAAGGTAAAACGGCCGGTGCAAAAGATTCGGAAATTTACAAACAACAACTTGAAAAGGCCAATGTCTCCCTAGCGATGGTTCAGAAAAAGTTAAATGATAGTTCCGCCCATTTAAAAGATTTAATTTCGTCGAGTCACCAAAATGCGGCAACAGTAACTTGGCTTAAGCAGGTATTGTCTATAATGAAAAATGGCGAAAATCCCACAGAACTCGAGGTAGTTGATACATTTATGGAACTGTTGCAATTTAATAGAGTCGAGGACGCTAAAAAGTACGCAGATGGAAAGAAATCAGTAATAACTACTACAGCGCTGCAGCAGTTTATTGAAGCCATGATTTGTGCCATATCCAATTTACCCGAAAAAGCGATAACATCATTTCAAAAGTGCGCAAATGCATTGCCGGAGAATTTGCGGTATACTGCTTTTATCAATGCTGGTACGCTTTATCATTCTTACAAGGCTAATCCGTCTCAAGCAATTAGTTACTATAAAAAAGCTGAAAACCTCTCGCCGAATGATGTGAGGGCCGTGTTAGCTCAAGTTTCGGCTTATCTTGAATTGGGAGAACGTGAGTCTGCGCGAGAAAAAATGAACAGGGCGTTGCGTATAGATCCAGATCACCCCAAAACATTTGAAATGTTGGTTATGTTTCACCTCTATACTGGTGATTTTGATAAAGCCATTTCTGTTGGGGCTGATTCTATTCGATGGGGCGCAGATCCCGACACTGTTAATGCCTTAATGGGTGATGCTTATTTGGCTAAAGAAGATTTTAACAACGGACTCGAACGCTATTTGCTAGTCTCATCAAAAAGTCTAAGCTTTAAGAAGGTATTGGATAGCATAATTCTCTGCCATCTTGAATTAAGCAATTTTCATTTTGCAGAAAAGGAATGTCTACGTTACATGAAAATATTTTCAGATCATCAACCTATTGCAGACAAATATATTTCTATCTTGTCTGAAACCGGGCGAGATGCACAAGCAATTAAATTTGCAGAAAGCCTCACGCCTTACCATGACGTTGCTGCAAACTATTCGGTTTTATCAAATTTGGGCAATTGTTACTTTAATATTGGCGATTTTTCAAAAGCTAAAACATGTTTTGACTTTTCTCTCTTAGGATATGAAAATAACTATACTGCCTTGCTTGGATTAGTCAGGTACTGGAATCACTCACCAGAGGCTAACCATAATAAAGCCCTCCAGATTCTAATCGACCTAGAAGAAAATGGATACGGACATGAAAAAGACGTTTTATATAATCTAGGTTTTACCTATTTTATGCTGAAAGATTTTACAAAGAGTCTTGAGTATTTAAATGAGTCCGTGAATAGATACCCAAATTTTAACGAATCAATTCAGTTACGAAAACGAGTTGTCGAACATAGTCAAATTGAATACGGCCGTATTTCTTCAATAATTCGTCACAGTCCTAAAAACGATTCGACAAGTGAGTGAAAAAGCATCAGTTGTGAATGTTAATTTATGGCGAAAAACAAAATAGTCGGACCACTAAAAGTATACTTACATAATTGCACGAGAATTGACCATTTATGGGATGAACGCTTCTCTAACTCAAGATTCGATAGGTTTGAATAATTATAAGTGATAAGATCTAGACGCTCTATTAAAGAGCATGATTATGTAAACTTTTGTTTCAAATTCTAAGCTTACCCTCGGAGGTTTAAACATTTTTCACCAAGGTATATACATTCGTTCATTTCTTTAACGCGAACAAATTGAATAGCCCAGACATCTAGGGTATTCGGATCTTGCTAAAGTCACGTTTAAAAAGTATCTCACCATTTCGCTCAATATAGTCGCCCGATATAATTCATAAGATTAAAACCATTCTTCCCACAGACTCGCTTCGTCCCTTCCTTTTTTCTGAGAATATTATGTTTCCTTTGAGGAAATCAACGCGCAGAATATCAAAAAGATACTTTTTATAGTACCGCCTAAAGTGCACTTGCTTGATATAACAGGACCCGCACATATTTATTATGAAGCAAAAGAATATAATGCGGAGATTGAACTTCATTTTATCTGCTTCGATGAAGTGGCGGAAGTCGAAAGTAGTGCAGGCTTGTTTTTTTCCAGGCTAACTTGTTTTGACCAATTCGAGTTATCAGCAACCGATTTTGTTTTTGTACCAGGGCTGGATTATAGCCAAATTCTGGATAATCATTTTCACCTGAAATTTAGTCCCTTTTTGAATTGGTTAAAACGGCAATATGCTGGCGGAACTAAGATTTGTTCTGTTTGTACGGGTGCATTTATACTGGCAGAAGCAGGTTTATTTAATGGTAAAAACTGTACCACCCATTGGAAATACTTCTCAAGATTTTCATTAAAATATCCCCAAGCAAATTTAAAGAGAGACCGTTTATTTGTTGTAGAAGATCATATTTATTCAAGTGCCGGCGTTTCTTCGGGAATCGATTTGGCTCTTTATATCCTGGAAGAACAGTTCGGGACTAAGTTAGCTATAGACGTTGCTAAAGAAGTGGTAGTTTATCTAAGAAGGGGCGAATCTGATCCGCAGTTGAGTATTTTTCTTCAATACAGAAATCATCTTGACACACGCATTCATGACGCACAGGATTTTATGCTTCGAAATATATCACACAATTGCACCTTAGAGGTTACAGCAAACCATGTAAATATGAGTATGCGGAACCTGACGCGAAATTTCAAAAAAACCACGGGCATCACGGTTGGTTATTACCTCGAAAAACTAAGAGTAGAACGGGCTGTACAGTTGCTGGCAGATGGCAACAAAATGTTGTCTGTAAGTTTAGATTGTGGATTTAAGAGCCCTAATCAGTTAAGAGCGCTTTTAAAAAAACACCTCCAGGTTTTGCCTGTTGAGCTATCCGACATATCCTGAGTTTGTCCTGATGTGGCGCTAATCTGTCCTTCCCGATCAGACGGCGTTTATTAGTTTTGGGTTCATCAAACAATCAATCATGAAAACAGTTTTGATTCTGCTTGTAAGTCTTTTACACTTCCAGGCACATGCGCAATCTTCCGTTAAACAATCAAGTCCTGATTACATTTGTCCGCCATGCAATAGAGAATGTGATAGCCTGACATTTAATAAAGCCGGAATCTGTACACAGTGCGGGATGAAGTTAGTCTTACATAATGATTCGACAGAACCGACTCCGCCAATCAGAAAAAAAATAGCTTTTTATTTACAAGATGGAGTAGAAGTACTTGATTTTGCCGGACCTATGGAGGTTTTCTCATACGCCGGGTATGAGGTTTTTACCGTTTCGAAAACAAAAAAAGTAAAATCTCAAGGCATTTTGAATATAGTGCCTGACTATACATTAACTGATGCTCCTGAAGCCGGTGTTCTCGCGTTTTTCGGTGGAAATTCTGGCGTAGCCTCTAAAGATCCTGATGTGATCAATTGGATAAAATCCCGAAAAGAAGTTGAGTATTATTTTTCAGTATGTACAGGAGCTTTTATACTTGCCGAGGCCGGACTGCTGAAAGGCAAAACTGCCACTACTTTTCACGATGCACTGGATGGCCTGGAGAAAGGTTATCCGGATACAAAAGTTTTAAGAAACACCCGCTTTGTTGATAATGGCAAAGTGATAACGACTGCCGGAATTTCTGCGGGAATTGATGGAGCATTGCATTTAGTTACAAAGCTTGATGGCCTTAATGCAGCCAGGAAAGCAGCCTGGTACATGGAATATGATAAATGGGTGCCTGGTGAAGGATTGATTTTATCAGCTGATAACCCCTATAGGGATTTCACGGACGCTCACCTCCAGGCATATCAGGGAGTGTACGAATTCAAGGATAATAAACAGATCCAATTAAAAATAAACGCAAGAGATAAGACACTTTATGCAACGGATAATGATCGGAAAACGCCGATCTTTTTCATCGAAGAAAACCTGTTCATGACTCCAAATGACGATGAGATTCTTTTTGCAAGAGATCTCAATAATAGAGTCGTTGGCTTTAAACTGAAAGAAGACAAAGGAAGATTATATCAGAGAATCAGGCGCTGAAAGAGTCTAACCTGTTCTGAATGTAGTTGTGGTTATTTTGTCGTAGACCCAGTTAAAAATTGGAACACTAGATAAAACTATTATATTGCATGGTACTTGCACGGGGTGCTTTTAATTGATATTAAAGGCTGAGATAATACCCGACACAACCTGATACGGATAATACCGGCGGAGGGAATGCATTGGCCAGCATAATTCACTTTGTTGTTTTATAAAGCCTTGTTCCCTGCACTTATTATCCTTGCAGGGAACAAGGCTTTACTTTTTAAAACAAGATTATGCAACTGGCAAAAAAACAATTTGACCACGTAACTAAAGACCTGCGCAACTGGCAGGGCCGTAAGGAATGGTTCTTCAACCGCGATTACACTGACACGTATGAGCAATGGTATGAAGGCAGGTATAAGAGGGCAGAAATATGGCAAAAGAAAGTGATAGCTCAATTGCTGAAGAAAGACGCAAGGGTTGCAGAACTATTGGAATTTGGCTGTGGCACTACTCGTTTTACGCGGTGGTGGCAGGAAATCGGAATTGAGGCCACAGGTGCAGACATTTCCCCTTTTATGCTGGGACAGGCAGTGCATTTGTTTGACGGCGACCTGGTAAATGCTGATTCACACCACATGCCTTTTAAAGATCAGAGCTTCGACGCGGTCGCCTTTATCACCACATTCGAATACTATAAAGATCCTGTGCAGGTTATACTGGAAGCCGCCAGGGTGGCCAGGCATGGCATCGCATTTGGCATGATGAACCGCAATTCTCCAAAGTTCCTCAGGCGCCGGGTGCAACAGGCATTTGGTAAAAATCCGTTTTATATAACGGCTACTTTTTATACGCCTCAACTGTTGATCCGCCAGATAGAAAAAGCGCTTAAGGGAAGAGAATACAGGCTGGAGTGGACCTGCACCGGTTTGCCTGAATGGTTTCCCGTTCAGCAATGGAGTATCCCCATTGGAGATTTCTTTGGATTGTATGTAAAATTTAATGTTGATAAATAGAGGATCATGTTTTTATCCGGCAAGATAGAGAACGGCGCTTTAGATACACTCGTGCTTGCGCATTGCGGTCATCATCGCAGCGAAATGTTGACGGGCCCGGGTTTAGGAGTAGACGTGGCTGTGATCGATCTGGGTAGCGACCAGGCTCTTGCCATAACAAGCGATCCTTTGTCGCTGATCCCTTCGCTGGGTTTACAGGAGTCCGCCTGGTTGTCCGTTCACCTGATGTCAAATGATATGGCAACAACAGGCTTTGCGCCGATGTATGTCCAGATGGTACTGAACCTGCCTGTTACGTTGACCAAAAAGGACTTTACAATCTACTGGGACCATATTCATAAATACTGCAGTGAGATCGGGGTGACCATTACCGGTGGACACACCGGCGGGATCGAAGGCCAGAACTCGACGATATCCGGTGGAGGAACCATGTACTTAACTGCGCCAAAAAAGAAAATACGCGTTAGCAGCAATGCAAAGGCCGGCAACCAGATTATTGTCACTAAGGAATGCGGCTTGTCGTCGGCGGCTATCCTGGCCATGAGCTTCCCGGAGATTGTAAAAAACACCCTGGGTAAACAGGTTTATGAAGATGGGCACAACCTGTTTTATGAGACGTCTTCCCTAAAAGACGGATTGATTGCAGCGGATGTGGTGAATCCATCGCTGGAAGTGACAGCTATGCATGATGTAACAGAAGGAGGTGTACTGGGTGCCGTGTATGAAATGGCGATAGCTTCCGGTAACGGTGTTCGTATCTATAATGACAAGCTGCCGGTGAGTAACACTGCTGCAAAGATCCTTGATCTCTTTAAACTCGATCCCCGGTTTTGCATCGGCGCAGGTGCAATGATCATTGCTGCTGAAAAAGAATTTGCCGGCAATGTAGTGGATAGGTTGAGCCAACACGATATAAGAGCCACCGTGATAGGGGAGTTTACTAATAAGGAAGATGGTTACCAGTTAGTGAAGGAAGGCATTAATACGCCATTGCCTTTTTTTAGCAGGGACCCATATTGGGCCGCATTTTTCAACGCGTATAAAATGGGATGGAAATGAACCACATGTCAATAGCAACCGGGGGAGTGTACCTGGTTGTTAATCCTTCTTTACCGGAACAAGCGCTTATGAATAAACTGAAGTCATCGCTTGATGGTGGAATCAGTCTTGTTCAGATCTGGAACAGGTGGGAGTTATTTGCCCGCAGAACAGAACTCATATACAAGATCTGCGCAGTTTGTTCAGCATATGACGTGCCGGTATTGATCAACGAAGATTGGCAACTACTTCAGGAACTTCCGGAAATTGATGGAATTCACCTGGATAAAATCACCCTCGATATCCACTCGATGAAACAAATGATCAACCGCCCGTTTATCACGGGTATCACCTGCGGCAATGACACCAGCGTTGTAGAATGGGCGATTGAAAACCGGCTTGACTATATTTCTTTCTGTTCGATGTTTCCTTCCGGTTCCGCTGGCGCCTGTGAAACAGTCACTCCTGCAATTATCAATAAAACGAAGAACATGACTGAGATACCCATTTTTATCTCGGGTGGAGTTACGCCTGAAAACCTGTTAATGCTTGCACACACAATTAGATTTGATGGCGTGGCGGTAATAGGTGGCATCTTAAGTAGTGATGACCCACAGCAAGCGACCAAAGCGTATAAAGAAGCTCTCAGGAAAATTAAAGAAAATCACCACAAATGAAATTGAAAACCATAAAAAAGCTATGCTGTCCTTTTGATAAGCACGATCTCTTATTAGAAGTGTTTATCCAGGATGCCAGCCAGGATATTCTCGAAGGTATCCTCACTTGTGACACTTGCAAAAGAAAATATCCAATTGTTTATGGAGTGCCGATCATGACACCCGATGAATACCGTGAAGTTGGGTTGGAACAAACCCTGCTCGGCAATGGTAATGTTTAATTGAAATCCCAGTTCATAAGCTATTTCTGCAACCGTTAAATGTGATGTTGACAGATCCTTCCCATCTCAGCATTTCGAGGATTACAGTCTGCGTTGAATTGGCCGCGTACCTTGCTAAAAAGCTTTTAAGTCTGTTTCGTTGCCTGGTTTATTCAACAGTTGTTGCAATGTTGCAAGATGTTTGGTATATACTTCCCGTGGCGAAGCATTTTGTTTGATACAAATGGAAGCCGCCTTGCCTACTACTTCTCCCATCATTCCGCAGGTCTTCATTACTCTTACCGGGCCCAGGCCTGATTTTGTTACGCTGATACATCTGCCTGCCATAAACAGGTTGTTGATATTCCGGCTATACAATGTTCTGTATGGAGCCCAATACTCACCGCCATACTCATATTCAGCTCCACGGGTATAGTCGGCTACAAAGGCATTTCCCTCAAAACCTTCTTCATATTCTTTTTTTGGGGAATGAAGATCAACGTGCCAGGAACAGGGAAATGACGCATCCGGATACTTTCGTTGTTGTTTAAAGTCTCCGGCATCAAGTACTATATCGCCCATCAAACGACGCGATTCGCGTTTTCCAGCTATAAACGCTACCCAACCAAGCCTGTGCCTCGGATACATCTTATCGACATTTTTTAAAACGTCCCAGGCACCATACATGGCTCTGAAATTATGGTAGCGTATAAGTTCAATATCATTTACCTGATCTTTATCAAACCCACTTTCCCAGTACCACTTATTTGCAAATGCCTCAAGCCCCTCTTTTCCAAAAGTCTTTGTGCCTTTTCTGCCCGGGAAAGGTTTATCTGACAAATCTAAAGCCCATGGGCAACGAGGGAAAGGCTGGTCATAATCTCCCATTTCACATTGCATAGCCAATGCACTTTTGTCTTTGCACTCACATGCCAGTACTTCTTCCTTGTTGGAGGCATCCAGTATATTAAAAAGATTAGTGCTTCCCATTAAATTTTCCACCTTGTATTCATAGTCCGCACCAGCCTTGTAGCCGATGGTAGCGTCGCCGGTGCAGTCTGCAAACAATGTTCCATTCAACCTCTTTTGCATTGCGGTACGGGTGCTTTGAATGACTACAGCTTTTATTGATTGTCCTTCAGTTTCGACCTTTATAACCCTGTGATTGATAAAGAGTGTTATGTTAGGTTCCGCTTTAACTTTCCGAAGCTTAAGTTCATCATCATAATAGTTTGCAGCCACGCCATTTAATACCTGTCCCGCTTCTTTTTTTATTGGGGGTAAAATTTCATTAACAATGTCGCCGATATGTGGGTATAGGCTTTTATTTGTATGACCCTCTGGCCATACACGTACCTCGGAACTACCATTTCCTCCAAGCACCGGTCTATCTTGCACAAGGGCAACCTTGATTCCATTCCGGGCGGCCGAAATGGCGGCACAGGTTCCTGCTAAACCACCACCGGAAACAATAAGATCAAACTTTCCTCCTTCTCCTGGCTGTTCGGGAAGGCCAAGAAGCTTGCGCCGGAACTTTGTTAAGGAGGCAATATCATTTGTTGGCTTAAAATCACCATCCTTGCAAAATAAGATGGCCTCGCAGCGACCTTCAAAACCAGTTAAATCGTGCAGCGCCAGGGAAGCCTTTTTGCCAACCTTTATAATGCCACCATCATGCCAATGCCAGGTTGCACTTTTAGTTCCAAAGATCTCCTTGAGTGCCACACCATCTACCAAAAGCTGAAATTTGCCGGGAGCACCAGGTGCCTTCCACGGTGCTACCCAGTCGCGGGTACGAACCCAAACGCGATAATTACCTTCGGAGGGAAATTCAATATTTGTTGTTGCATCTATAACTGGTATTCCCAACCCATGAGCCAATAAATAGGGCGATCCCATTTGCTCCATCGATTGTTGATCTAATTCCCACCCACCAAGGTCAGCAAACTGTTCTGCTTCGATAAAAACATATTCACCTGCGGCTTTCTTTTTATCAGTACTGGCTAATCCCGGCATACTGCCTGCTAACAAGGCTAAGCTTGTGTTGCCAATCAGTCCAACAAATTGTCTTCTTTTCATCTTGCAAAAATTAATTATCAGGTGTATAATGATCTGGGTTTGCACCTTTAGCAAACTCCATTTGGTGTTTACCTGGTCACGAAAAAGTGTATCAACTAAAAAAATAAAAATCAATCCACCTATCTCTTTTTCATCCGGGTATAACTAAAGATATAGTGAAGAAGGTAATAATATTACGGGAGCTTACCCGATCAATTAATTTTACCTATCGAAAACGATTCCGCAATCATTTCCGATACTTGGACGTTTTCAGCATCATTGTGTTGAAACCGTGCAGCAAATAGCAAAACTAATGACCCGGTTTTAAAGTATCATTTGAACTATCAGGTTGCTAAATGTATAAATATTGATTTAGATTCGAACCCACGAAACGCTTTCATATGAACATTTGCCTATCGCAAATACTTGCGAAATCGTTTTCGATAGGTAATTAAAGTTTACCCCATGCCAAGAGTTGTTTGCCCGAGATGTTTAAAAGCCGAGACTATTCAAAGGTCTGGTATAGTTCGTAACAAGCAACGATTCTGTTGTAAGGACCGTAATTATCATTTCACGCTACATCACGAAAGCATCAAAACGAAAAAGAAGCCGAAAGTAAATACAGGTACCCAGACATCACTGTCAGATATTGCAAAAGCGATCGGAGTTTCGGTTTCTACTGTATCAAGAGCGTTAAACGATCACCCAGACATTAGCGAGAAAACCAAGGCCGCAGTCAAGAAAATAGCCCTTGAATTAGCATATGAGCCAAATGCATTAGCACTCAGCCTTGTGACCAGGTCTACTCATACGCTGGGTGTAATTATTCCAAATTTGCAGACTACTTTTTTTGCAACCATGTTAAGCGGCATTCAACGTGTAGCTTCACAAGCTGGTTTCCGTATTGCAATCAGTCAGTCAGATGATCTTCATCAAACAGAAGTAGCGAATGTGCAGGCATTGATGAATAATATGATTGACGGGCTTTTGTTCTGCCATTCGCTTGAGACCTCAACATTTGACCATATAAACGTTCAATTAAAAAAAAGGGACATCCCCATTGTTCAGTTTTACAGGGTAACGATGGAAGTTGAAACGCCGCGCGTTTTTTGCGAGGATGAAGAAGGTGCTTTCCAGGTAACAGCACATTTGCTTGAAAAAGGATGCAGACAAATCGGCCTGTTGCTTGGTCCGCCACATTTGATGATTTCAAAAAAGAGGTTGAAGGGATATAAGAAGGCTCTGAAGAAATTTAACGTGCCATTTAATGCGCGGCTAATCTCTAATGTTGATTTTAGCATGGCTCAAGTCTCCGTCGCCGTTGACGCATGGCTAAAAGACCCTGTTCCGGTTGACGCAATATTTTCAATTTCGGATAAAAGTGCAGTGCAAGTAATTCAATACCTAAAAAAACAACAAATCAAAGTGCCGGATACTGTTTGTGTTGCCGGATTTGGCAATGAATATACCGGAGAAATAATTGAACCACAACTCACCACTTTTGACGTTCGGACTTCGATGATCGGAGAAGCGGCCGCCAGGCTTTTACTGGAAAAGATCATTGGACAAAACAAAAGTTGCGAAAACGTTACAGTAAAAGGTACTTTGATCGTGCGGGATTCTTCAAAAAAACCACCCCCTGTTGGAAGCTAATGCCGGTTGTTTCTAAATTGTTTTTATTCCTACTTTTTACAGTAACTACCGGGTGTGGTCTCCTTGGAACGGTGGATATTTTGGAATGAATCCGCAAGTGGGTCCGGCAAATTTAATTTCCGTATATCCAAACTTCACGTGGACCCCCAAAAACAAACTGAGGCTTACAATGGATGTGCTAATCTACTGGCGCTACTCTACAGAGGCTGGTATTTATGCCCCAGGTGGTTCGTTCCGGTTGTCGGGATCCGATTCGAAAAAAAGATACATTGGTACAGCATACATTATGACTCTTACATGGAACATAAATAATTTTTCTGAACTATAACATCGGTGTACAATATTTTAAAACAGGAAGTTTTATCAATGAAGTAGTAGCCCTACATCAAAATGGCTTTTTTGTAGGCTCGGTATTAGGGTTTAATTTTTAACAGTGTTGTGCCTTACTGGTAAGGATAAACGTATGTTCGTCAATGGTGATATTCGCAAAGATATAGGAAAGGGAGGCGATGAAGTGGTTTTTACAATGAACAGGACTGGCAGTAAATCAAGATCAAAAAAATCACTAATTTAGCCAGTCAATTTATGCTCATGCATCCACTTCATGCTTATCTCAAAACCTATGCTTCAACTTCAATCACAGATGAAGACTTTCAATTTATCGAAAGCCATTTTACCAACAAAAAAATAAGGAAAAGACAATACTTTTTAGAAGAAGGTGGGATATGTAAATACTTTGCTTTTATCATCAAAGGAGCTATGCGTAAATATTATTTAGATGACCAGGGGAAAGAACATGTGGTAGACCTTTATGTTGAGCATTGGTGGGCAGGTGACCGTGAAAGTTATGTTATGTTAACACCCAGTATTTATTACATAGAAGCTTGGGAAGATTGTGAATTGATGCTCATTACAAATGAAAATAAAATAAAATTGTGTAGTCAATTACCTTCCTTTAATGAGTTCTTACTAAGGCTTGACGAAAAAAATAATATTGCAACACAAAAAAGAATAACCTCTGCCATCAGCTCTTCTGCTAAAGTTCGTTATGATGATTTCGCAAATTCCTATCCTGAATTTCTACAGCGCTTTCCTCAACATGTTATTGCCTCTTACCTGGGAATTTCAAAGGAAACGCTGAGCCGTGTTCGTAGCCAGGTTTCTTAACCCAGGCTGCCTTGGCTACATATTGTCATCCTTAAGGGCGTTACATTTTATATCTGTTGACATTTGTCAACATTTTTTTTTGTCATTTATCATCGTTTCCGGCATCGGATTCCATGCAACTTTGTGGGATTAAGCATTTAAAATTAAAAACGATGTCAAAAAATCCACCCACAGGGCTTGCCGGTCTTCTTCGTCCTGAAGATAGTATAGTTGTACTAATCGACCACCAACCTTTTCAGGTTGCTAATTTACATAGCCATGAACCCACTATGATTATTAACAACACAATAGGGCTTGCTAAAGCTACAAAAGTATTTAAGGTGCCAACTATTCTTACTACTGTTACCGAAGAACGGGGAGGCTATATCATTAAAGGTATTCAGGATGTATTCCCGGAACAAAAACCGATTAACAGAACATTCATCAATACCTGGCAAGATCCTGCAGTTACTGATATAGTAAAGGAAAGCGGTCGTAAGCAATTGATATTAGCAGGCTTATGGACAGAAGTTTGTGTTGCGATGCCTGCAATTCAGGCTATGGGAGAGGGTTATGACGTATTTGTTGTTACAGATGCTTGTGGTAGTGTAAGTCCTGAGGCCCATGATATGGCTGTTCGTAGAATGGTTCAGGTAGGTATCGTGCCAATCAATTGGTTAGCTGTAGTTTCAGAATGGCAACGTGATTGGGCTCGTCTGGAAACAGCAACTCAATTGGGTCCTGTTTTGTTTGATCATGGTGGCGGAAGCGGTGTTGCTTTAGCCTGGGAATGGCAGTTACTTGCTACAACGCCTCCAAAACAGTAATGGTAATCAGGTATACTTAATACAGAAAGTATTAAACCAAAGACTGTCTTCGGTTTTTGAAAGTCTTTGGTATCTCCTTTCAACCAATCTGCTACATAAAATATATTTATGAATACTGATTTAGTTCTTTTAATGGAACAAAATTTAATTCAGGTCTGGAGTGAAAGAGACGCTTCCAATAGAATGAAATCCATACATGCCATCTATGCTGCTGAAAGCACACTATACCATGTAGGACATCAGACCACAGGGTATGCCGCTATCAATGAAAGCGTAAATAATGTTCTGGCTAATGTGCCTCATGAGTTTAACTTTTTTCAATTAAAGCCAGTGGTTATCAATAACAATGCAGGCAGGCTGATTTGGGGACTGGGGCCTGCTGTAGATTCAATTGTTGCAACAGGGATGGATATTGCTGTCTTTGAAGACGGGAAAATAAAATCATTATATGTATTCCTGGATTAATTTAAAATTGAAGAGATGAAAAAGAAAACCAGTTTTTCAACAAAAGGGCATAGAGCCGATATAGGAAACCTGACAATTTATAGAATATTAGCGAATAGATATGCCGATGCTGTTGGACCATTTGTGTTTTTAGATCACGTCACGCAACAAACCAGGGCGTCTTCTATGAAAAGGGGGACTGGTGCACATCCACATCGTGGCATAGCTACCTTGAGTTACATCATAGAAGGCGAAGCTGAGCATTTTGATAGTGCAGGAAATTATGCGAAAGTCCGTTCCGGTGGAATTCAGTGGATGAAAGCCGGAAATGGGATTATTCATGATGAAACGCTGAACATTGATTCTAAAACAGGAAGTAATTATATCCATGGGTTTCAATTCTGGATTAATCTCCCTTCAAAGAATAAAGTTGAAAAGCCAGAATACCTGGCAGTTCAAAGTACTGATGTACCACAAAAAAAAATATTAAATGATCGTGGTTGGATAAAAGTAATAGTTGGTAATTACGAAGAATTGAATGCTATAATACCAAATTATTCTAACCAATTTATATATCATATTCAACTTCAGCCGGGCAAGAGCTTCACTATTTTTTTTGATGAACTGGTAGAGGTTGCTGCATTCTTGCCGGGGAATAATGCGACGATTAATGAGGTTGAATTCCATGCAGGCGAGTTCATAGAATTTGACAGAAATGCCGGGGACATAGTGATCGAAAATAAACTGCAGGAAGTTACGGACATCTTTCTATTTGGAGGAGAAACTTATAAAGAGCCTATTGTGGCTGAAGGCCCATTTGTAATGAACAGTTCTGCTGAAATAGCAGAGGCTTACCGGGACTTTCATGCCGGTAAATACGGGAGAATCAGTTATCAA
Organism: Flavitalea antarctica; assembly: GCF_054461535.1. NCBI lineage: Bacteria > Pseudomonadati > Bacteroidota > Chitinophagia > Chitinophagales > Chitinophagaceae > Flavitalea > Flavitalea antarctica. The sequence goes on along the minus strand of NZ_JBTLQG010000027.1, from coordinate 41,428 downwards.
TCAGGTGAATCAACAAATTAAAAATAAAAAAATGAACAAAAAGACTGTAGTGATCACAGGAACCAACAGTGGATTTGGATGGCTTACGGCCCAGAGTGTAGCCGCATCAGGGCATAAAGTGTATGCTACCATGCGGGACACCAATGGCAAGAACGCCGCTAAAGCAGAAGTCTTATCACAGGTAAAGAACGTAACTGTTTTGGATGTTTCGCTGACTGACGAAACAAGTGTGAAAAATGCGATTGATACCATATCAGCTAAAGAAGGAACGATCGATGTATTGGTAAACAATGCAGGTGCTGTGATTTTTGGTGTTGCTGAAAGTGCTACAAGCGAAGATGTACAGCGCATGTTTGATATTAATGTGATCGCCCCCTGGAGAATGATGAAACTGGCATTACCCTACATGCGTAAACAAGCCGAAGGTTTGATCATCAATGTTTCGAGCGGGTGGGGCAGATTCGCTGCTCCTTTTTCTGCTGTATACGCCGCTTCAAAGTTCGGCCTGGAAGGTTTGAGCGAAGGTTTGCACTATGAATTACGGCCGTTGGGTGTTGATGTAACCATTATCCAGCCAGGTGCTTATCCAACTGAAATGTCTCAAAATGTGCAGTTTGGCGCCGACACATCAGTTGTTTCCGGTTATCAGTTGATAGCAGATTTCCCAAATAAAATGGGTAGCGCCCGTGCTCAGCTGATTGAAACCGCAAATCCTGATCCACAGGATGTCGCAGACGCCGTTGTCGGGCTGATCAATATGTCTAAGGGACAAAGGCCATTAAGAACAGTTGTTGACCCAACGACAGGAGAGTTTGTCAAAAGGGCTAACGACGCTGTACACGTTGAGTACGTAAAAGCTTTAACAGCTTTTGGAATGAAAGGGTTATTGACGTAAATAAGTTAAGCCCTGTACAGTGTGTTGTTCAAGCATAGCCATATATTAAAAATGATACAATGGAAATACTATTAAAAGAAGAAAGCACCAAAGGCTTTGTGATGGCAAGGGAAAATAATCATCGGGCAGGGATCATGACCTATTCCGTTGCAGGACCATCATTAATTATCATAGACCACACCGAGGTTGAGCCGGCATATAATGGGAAAGGCGTGGGTAAACAGATGCTTTATAAAATGGTAGAGATGGCAAGGGAAAAAAATATAAAGATTATTCCACTGTGTCCATTTGCGGCATCTGTGTTTAAGCAATCCGAAGACATCAAAGACGTATTAAAAAATTAGGGATCACGATGGAAACAGTCAAACATTATTCAAAAGAAAATTTGACGGTAATATGGAAGCCGGCAAAATGTATTCATTCTGGTGTATGTGTAAAAACGTTACCAAAAGTTTACGACCCCAAAGCCACACCGTGGATTAAAACAGAACATGCCTCGCTGGAGGATTTAAAGAACCAGATCGATGCTTGCCCATCCGGGGCATTAAGCTACATACAAAACCAATGATGGCAACCAGCCGGATTAGAATCGCTTAGCTTCATCTCCACCATTTAGTAAAGGCTTCTAACTATCAGAAATATATGAAACAGATCAGCGTATCAGTAACAACAATTTTGTTGGCTTTCATCCATTTAAATTTGACAGTCATGGCACAAACGATCCCCGGAGAAAAAGACCCGAACATTTCAAAAGACACACGAGTATTTTTAAAAGCACTCAACAGTGGAGGTGGCCCGCCATTGGAAAAGCTGTCACCCAAAGATGCCCGCCAGGTTCTTATCAATGCACAAAAATCCGTGTCTTATGACTACAGCGATATTGAAGAATCAGAACGAGCCATTACGCAGGATGGTCTAACAATCACCATCCACATCATGAAACCCAAAGGAGCCAAAGACAATCTCCCGGTTTTTATGTTTTTCCAGGGTGGCGGCTGGGTACTGGGTGATTACCCAACACATAAACGTTTAGTCAGGGATTTAGTAGTGAAAAGCGGTGCGGTAGCCGTCTTCCCCGATTACACGCCAACTCCCGATGCACAGTTTCCCGTAGCCATCAATCAGGCTTATGCTGCTACAAAATGGGTTTCTGAAAATGGTAAAGAGATAGGGGTTGATGGATCCCGGTTGGCAGTTGCAGGTAACAGCGTGGGAGGAAATATGTCGACTGTAGTGGCATTAATGGCGAAAGAAAAAAAAGGACCAAAGCTGGTTTTTCAGCTTTTGTTATGGCCGCTTGTTGACGCAGATATGAGCCGACCATCTTATCAGAAATTTGCACAAGGCAGGTTCTTAACTACGCCAACCATGAAATGGATGTGGGATATGTATCTGCCTAATCCTCAGGACAGGAAACATAAATACGTGTCTCCAATTAACGCCACGCTGGAAGAGTTAAAAGGATTGCCACCCGCATTAATTCAGGTTGCAGAAAATGATATCTTATATGATGAAGGAATTGGGTATGGTCGCAAACTGGACGAAGCAGGTGTAGCCACTACTGTTGCCGTTTACACGGGAATGATCCACGACTATGGGATGTTGAATCCTTTGTCACATATTCCTGGCGTGCAGGAGGCATTGAGCCAGGCTTCAGCTGTATTGAGGGACGCTTTGTTCGGCAAGTAAGATAATTTTCTGTCTTTTGATTCCAACCAGTAAATGCATCATCATGAAAGCAGCTATTTTGAATGAGTTCGGATCTTCCGAAATTTTTCAAATCATAGAAATACCAACGCCTGCTCCACAATTTCAAGAGGTTTTAGTGAAGGTTCTTGCCACTTCGGTCAACCCTTTAGATTACCAGGTCCGCCGTGGAGATTATAAAAATGAATTGACCTTACCTGTTATTACAGGACATGATATCTCTGGTGTAATTGTGGAAATTGGACCAGGAGTAAAAAATTTTAAAGTTGGTGATGCGGTTTATTATTCCCCTGAAATTTTCAATGGGCAAGGAAGCTATGCACAATATCATAGTGCTCACGAATCTATCATTAGTCTAAAACCCGTGAACATAAGTCACCTGGAGGCAGCAACGCTTCCATTAGCTGCGGGTACCGCCTGGGAAATGCTTGTTACAAGAGCTCAACTTAAAATTAACCAGACAGTATTGATTCACGGAGGTGCAGGTGGAGTGGGAATACCAACTATTCAGATTGCTAAAGCCATGGGAGCAACTGTATTTACAACGGCAAGAAAAGTTCACCACCCGTTTCTATTGGAGTTGGGGGCTGATTATGTCATTGACTACAAAAATGAAGACTACATTCAGGCTATTCATCAATTAACCGGCAATAAAGGGGTAGATGTAGTTATTGATACCATCGGTGGCAATACTCTTTCTGAAAGTGGAAAAATACTTAATCAACTGGGCCAGGTAGTAACTATAGTCGATATTGAGAAGCCACAAAACCTTATTGATGCCTGGGGGAAAAATGCAACCTATCATTTTGTTTTTACACGACAAAATAGAAACAAACTGGAGGAACTCACTAAACTTGTAGAGAGCAAAAAACTGAAAGCCATTGTAACCAAAACCTTTTCTCTATCCGACATTGGTAAAGCTCATAACCTTTTGGAAACAAAAGCTGGTGATGAGAATATGTACGGTAAGATAGCTATAGAAATGGAACATTAACTGCTTTAATCAAAAGGGAAGGCATTTTACAAAATTGAAAATCGTATGCAACAGGCCGTTTAGTTGCTGATTAAGTGAACCTAAGTAATGTGGGTTGAAAAATGCATTCGGTGGTTCTACTTGAATACGACTGAAATTAGAAAATAGACGTCATTTGCAATGGAACTTAACACACAAATCATAATTAATGCCACACCTGGTCGGGTCTGGGCAGTATTGACGGATTTTGAAAATTATCGAACCTGGAATCCTTTTATTATAAGTATCACTGGGGAACCAAAAGCCGGTAGTCAAATCAAAGTTACCGTTTTGCCGCCACAAGGTAAGAAAATGACATTCAGACCAACTGTATTAGTCTTTGAACACAACAAAGAATTTCGCTGGAAAGGAAGATTGTTTTTTAATGGTTTATTTGACGGTGAACATCAGTTTGAACTCGTTGATAACGGAAACGATACCACTCTTTTTTATCATTGCGAAACGTTCAAAGGACTACTGGTCCGTTTATTCAAAAACCAACTGGAAAACAATACTAAGAAGGGCTTTGAACTAATGAATCAACATTTAAAGAAAGTTGTGGAAACTAATAACAGTTTGGAATTACCGTAAGGAGGATCATGTTAATCATTTAGTAAATGTGATGTATTCATAGAATTCAAAATCAATACAATGGAAAAACGTGTAATAAACCCCTGGACCTGGCAAAGGGAACGTAGTTACCACCAGGCGGTCGAAGTAAGAAATGTAACAGGAACGCTTTATGTTTCCGGGCAAACGGCCATCAATGATGGAGGCGAATCAAGTACCGCTGATATGAAAACCCAATTGGAGTTGGCGATTAACAATTTGGAGCAAGTAATTAGCCAGGCAGACTATCATTGTAAAAATATTGTGCGCCTTAACATTTACACCACTTCTACCAAAGATCTTTGGCCGCATTTCCACATACTGCAGAATTGGGTCGAAAAACAAGGCATGGCACAGGCTCTAACGCTTTTAGAGGTTGTAAGTCTTTTTGAAACCCTAACCGTTGAGCTCGAAGCGACTGTTGTTAAATGAGTTGATCAATCTACATCATGCATTATGATAATGAACAGCAGGAATATGCAGCAACGACTTCCTTTTGGAATAGTTTTTAAAGCACAGTTTCAAAAAATGATGCAGAGAAAATCAATCTTCTGTATGCCCACCTTCAGATAGCCGGCCAGGTGCTGATCGCTGCCGTAATCCTCAGCAACCTTGATTTTTGCTAAAGTCCCGTTTAAAAAGCACCTCACCATTTCGCTCAATATAGTCGCCTGATATAATCAAATAGGGGTGATTGGGGGAATACCCGGCGCTGCGGCTTCTTAGGATTATTTCGTCGTTGACTTTCAGGCTATTTAGCTGCTGAAATTCCTTAGGGCTGAATTGCATCATGTATTCTTCCTTATTAATCCTGACTATAAGCCATTTGATTGCTGAGGATTTCCCGGTGCGGCGAAAAGTAACGGAGGTTACCACTGCCTCCATACTGGTAAACGCCTTTATCTGCTTCCTGATTTTATCATGACTGGCATACACTTTTTTACCTGCAGGCGAGGCTTCCCATTTTTTGTACCATAAACCGTCAGGCGAAGCCTCCCATTTTTTCCTCGCATCCACGCCGGCAATGCTGTCAGCAACAGTCAAAGGCCTGGGGGATGGTTTAGGCTCTTTTTTAACTTCGCGGTTAGCAAATACCAGTCCGCTCACTACAATCAGCGGTAAGATCAGCACATAGATCGTTTTGTTCTTATTTTTCATATCGTTTCAAATTGATTGAGCGAAGCTAGTCTGATATTTATCGGACTGGTTGATTTGACTGTAAATAAAAATGTAAATACTGTAAATAAAATGTAAACCGGATAACGTTTAACGCCTCTGGCGCTCTTTCGGACGAGCGGTTACAAAAATTCCTGGTCATAAGTAATAATTACATTACCCTTTTTCTGTCCGGACATCACATACTTATAGGCTTCCCTGATCTCGCTTAGCGCATACCGTTTGTCAATTAATGGACGAAACTTGTCTTTTTCAATTAACTCGTTGATAAACGCCATACTGCGTTTTATGGAGAATGGAATCGGGAACTTTACCTTTTTGCCCTTTGTAAATGGAGCAATCAATGCAAAAAATGCGTTCTGCCAGTAGGGCCCAGGTTCAGAAGAAATGTAAATGCCATTTGGTTTTAAAAGTGGCTTGCATCTGCCAAATGTGCTTTTGCCTACCGCGTCAAAAACATAGTCAAATTGCTCGTTTAGTTTGGTGAAATCTTCCCTCGTGTAGTCAATCACATGATCCGCACCCATCGATTGCAAAACAGGGACATACGGTGTTTCGCACGTAACAGTAACATGCATACCTCTATACTTCAGCATTTGCAAAGCTGCATTGCCAATCGCGCCGGTTCCCCCATTTATCAGTATTTTATCATCCTTTGTTAGTTTCAATTTGTCTAGAAAATAAAAGGCATAATGCGCTCCCTCCAGGCTTGCTGCTGCTTGTTCATAGGTAATAGCAGCCGGTTTTCGTAATATTGCTTTCTTGATTGATACACACAGATAGCTTGCGTGCGAACCAATCCCTTCATCAAAAAAGCCATACACGTCATCACCAATATCGAACTCATCCACCGAGTCTCCTTTTGCCACAATCAACCCGGAAAAATCAGAACCAGTTGTTTCAAGCCTGGGTTTGATTAACCCGGTGAATAACCTGATTATCCAGGGTTTCCCGGTAAGTACTCCGCAGTCTGTCCGGTTAACCGTAGTGGCTTTTACTTTTACCAATATTTCACCTTTTTTTGGCTGTGGTATCCGGTCACTGGTTTTGATTGTCAGCACATCAGGTGAGCCATATTTAGTCCGGGAAGCTGCTTTCATCTTATTATTATAAATTTTACTGGATTTCGTTTTCATCGCCAGGTATTTTATCCCCGGCTGGGCACCACGCTAAAGCCACATGGAAGTATGACCTGTCGCTCGCTTCCTCATCAGCTATTGTTCGTTGACCTGGAAGTAACGGTAAAGCTTTGTGAATAAACTTCGGAAGATAATCCTGGCTCAAATAAAAAGTGTATTTCTGTTTTCATGAAACTGCAGGTTCACTTTGAAAAGCAAATGAACTCAATGATCTGCAAAAATTTATTGACGTTGGTTAAGATACCAGGGTTACGTTTTTTAATCTCAATGCATGCCCGAATTCGCCGTTCCAGAGGCCAGTGTGATTTTTTTTGTAAATAATTATAAAAATTTACAGATTTGAGTACAAAATTTCCGCATTTTTTTACAAATGAGGTTTATCCTTGTCTGGTTTTATGAGGGATGGGTTAGCTGCCGCCATAGTCTTTATGTAATGCCCGCCCCTTCGAATCAACCAGGTTATCTTCTCAACCTCCAGGCTATCCTCTGTTTAGTACACCAATCAATGCTTGCTTAAAGTTTGCCATTCACTACTTCGTTAATAGTGTTTGGACCTTTTTGCTTTTTCAAAAACCTAATTTATACAGGGCCATAGATACATTTTTAGGGGTTATCAATCAATTTCAACGAATGTTTATGAAAAAAATCTGGACAGAACCACTTGTTCATTTCCTGTTACTTGGGTTAATTATATTCCTGATATCGGGTTGGATTCAAAATCAAAAGAAACAATCCGATAGTACCATTACGGTTGACAATGCAGCAGTCGGCAGAATAGCTCTTTTGTACCGTATGCAGCACAATGCCATTCCTACCAAAGATCAATTGGATGGAATGGTAGAACAATATATCAACGATGAGATGATGTATCGTGAAGCGAAAAAAATGGGACTTGATGAAGATGACGAGATTATAAAAAGAAGACTAATCCAGAAATATGATTTTCTGAGTCGGGATGTCAAAACTTTAGGAAAGCCAGGCGAAAAGGAATTAAAAGCCTACTATCATGAAAACTCCGGATGGTTTAAGGATTCCACGCGCGTCAGTTTCAAACATATTTTTTTCAGTAACGATAAAGAAGGCGAGCATGCTGCTGTTGCCAGGGCATCGCAACTATTGACAAAAATCCAGTCTGGAGAGATACCTCATCCTCAAAATTGCGGCGACCGTTTTGCTCTTCAGCAGGAATACAATGAAATAGACCTGTTAGAGGCAAAGCAGCTGTTTGGCAATAGCGTCTTTGCGAATACATTGTTCCGGCAGCCTGCCGGAAAATGGTATGGACCTGTGCAGTCAGGCTACGGCACCCACCTGGTACTGATCACGAAACTTCGCCCAGCGGCTCTCCCGGATTTTGCCAATATAAAAGAACAGGTGATGGAACGATACCTGCAGGAGATGAACCGTGCGCAGAATATGCAGTTTATGGATGAATTAAGAAAGAGGTACCTGGTACAACGTGATTATTTAAACAACGGGAAGTGAAATATTTAACAATAATCATCTTTTCTTTTGGGTTGTTGATTCATGGTACATCCATTGCACATGAACTCCGTCCTGCTTATTTAGAAATAACTTCGCCCGTTGCCGGTGTATGGAAGATTTTGTGGAAGCAGCCAATAATTGGTGACGTGGCGATTGCTATTCGTCCTCAAATCAGTAATAATTGGCTTGAAGATTCAACCGGGGCCATTTCTCATACAGAAACTTATTTGTTGAAAGAATGGAAGATTCATGCTCCTCCAGGTGCGCTTACAGGCGAGGTGATTAACATTCCGGGTTTGGAAAAAACGATAACCGATGTCTTATTACGGATACGGTATGTTGATGGAACCACCATTACAACATTGATCAAACCCGGTAATCCCAATTATAACGTGATGGCAAATGAAAAATCAGCCATTACGCTGGCAGCCTATCTACAGTTGGGAATAGAACATATACTGTTCGGCATAGACCACCTGTTATTTGTCTTAGCGTTATTGTTATTGGTTGCAAATCGAAAAAGTCTGTTGTTTACAATTTCTGCCTTTACACTAGCGCACAGTATAACGCTGGCATTAGCCAGTTTAGGGCTGGTACATCTGCAACAAGCCGTGGTTGAAGCTATCATTGCCTTAAGTATTGTATTTGTTGGTGTTGAACTGATAAAACATTACCAGGGTCAAAATGGTTTCACCTATAGATATCCATGGGTAGTAGCATTTGTTTTCGGCTTACTACATGGTTTCGGTTTCGCTGGCGCATTAGCTGATGTCGGTTTGCCTGACCAGGATGTTCCCCTCGCATTATTACTATTTAATGTTGGTGTAGAAGTAGGACAATTATTTTTTGTTGGGATTGCTGTGACTATTGGTTGGCTGTACATGAAGTGGAATCCAATAATTGGGAAAAAACTCCAATGGGGTATTGCTTATGGTATTGGGTCAATGGCGGCCTATTGGTTTATAGAAAGATTAGTAACAGTATTTTAAAGCAACACGACTTAACCAAAATATAAATCAGTTATTTATGAAAAGAGTGGCAGACGCAATTAAAATTCTTTTGATGGTAACAGTATTTCCCTGTCTTCAGTCATGTAACAATGATGGCGGAAAGCAATCAGCTGCTGACAGCACTGCTCAGGCAAAATCAACTTTAGCCGAAGTTGTTCCACCGCCCAATCCTGATAGAAATTGCTATTTTGGTGACCTGCACCTGCACACTTCCTATTCAGCGGATGCCTTCCTTATGGGCGGGAAAGGCATTCCGGAAGATTCGTACAGATATGCCATGGGCGATACCGTTAGTTACTTAGGCCATACCCAGCAAAGGAAAGCTCCACTTGATTTTTTGGCTGTTACTGATCACTCAGAATATCTCGGCATTATGTCATTGATCCCCGATCCTGACGGCGAATTTAAAAATACCGATTGGTACCGGCGTTTCACGAGCACCGACAGAAAAGTAAAAGACACAACATACCTGATGCTGGTGCAATCCCTTTTTGACAATAAGCCTTACCCTGAATTTATGAAAGGGGATTTGTTGAGATCTAACTGGCAGAAGGTTATTGCTGCTGCAGATAAATATAATAAGCCCGGTAAGTTTACGGCGCTGGTTGGGTTTGAATGGACTTCGGCTCCCACATTTGAACCCGGCAAGGGACAGAACCTGCACCGTTGTGTGATTTTCAAGGGAAATAAAGTTCCGGTACTTCCTTTTTCTTCTTTTGACTCGCAGGATCCTGAGGAATTATGGACCTACCTTGAAAATGCCAGGAAAGAAGGGGATGATGTAATAGCGGTTCCTCACAATGGAAATGCCAGTAATGGGTTGATGTTTGATACCAAAACCCTCACGGGGAAAGCCCTTACCAAAGAATATGCGTTAAGACGAATGGCAAACGAACCCCTTACAGAGATCATACAGGGCAAGGGTCAAAGTGAAACAAACCCGGCCATTTCAAAAAATGATGAGTTTGCCAATTTCGAATTATGGGAAACACTTGTAGGCAACGGGACAAAAGCAAAGTTTATGAAAGGCAGTTATCTAAGGCAGGCTTACGGGGTGGGACAGGAATTACAGGAGAAAATTGGTGCGAATCCCTTCAAATATGGGATTGAGGCCGGTACAGATTATCACAGTGGCCTGAGCTCTACAGAAGAAGGTAACTATTGGGGTTCGCATGGAACCACGGACGATCTTCATGCCGATCCTGGATTCGTATTGAATGACACTGCTACGTTTTCGGCAGGCGGTGAGAGTACGATTGTAATAGGTGCCGGGGGGCTGACGGGAATCTGGTCAGAACAGAATACACGCGAGTCGCTTTTTGATGCTTTAAAACGGAAGGAGTGTTTTGGTACCAGTGGGAGTCGTATTAAAGTTCGGATGTTTGCGAGCCGGAATTACGATCCAGGAATTGTTGACGCGAATGATTGGGTGAAACAAGCTTATGCTGCCGGCGTTCCAATGGGTGCAGATTTACCACAGGGAAACGGTAATCCAAAATTTATAGTCCAGGCTGTCAAAGATCCTAATTCAGGAAACCTTGACAGGATACAAATAGTGAAAGTGGCGACAAAAAAGGGGAAAACGACAGAGCAGGTGATTGATATAACCTGGAGCGACAACAGAAAGAAAGATGTCAAAACAGGAAAAGTGCCCGCGGTGGGTAATACCGTAGATCTCAAAACTGCTACCTATACCAATTCAATTGGCGCTGCCGAGTTAATTGGTTTTTGGGAAGATAAGGATTTTGACCCTTCGGCCTATATCACTTATTATGCAAGAGTCCTGGAGATTCCAACACCCCGGTGGAGTACGGTTCAGGCTGTACGTAACGGATATGCGCTCAATAAAAAAGTTCAACCGTTTATACAGGAACGAGCCTGGACAAGCCCGGTTTGGTATGTGCCCTCGAAATAAATGTTACCGATATTCGTATAACCGTGAAGATCGTCTAAAACGCTTCGCCCGTAAAAAAGTAAAACCCGATGCCTTCTTTTGTGATGCCGACATCAAAGCGGAGGAATATATCTTTTTTGGGAAATAGCAAATAACGCAATCCGGCACCACCGGCCAGTTTAAAATTGTCGAGTCTGAAACTACCGGGTCCGGGCGCCACTGCGGCTGTTCCAAGAAAAGCGGTTGCGCCTATACGTTTGCTGAATGAAAATGGCAGCAGCCGGTACTCTACCTGTGATGCCAGCATGTTTTTATCACGGAACCGGCCATAATAGTAGCCGCGCATCATTATTTCTCCCCCCATCAGCGCCATCTGGTTAAACGGCACATCGCCGGTGTAAACATTGCCTGTAAACTGTACCGCCACCACGTTCTTTTTTGTAACCGGGAAATAAGCACGCACGTCGGCATTGATGCCGGTAAAGCTGGAAGTTGATGCCAGTTTATTTGAATAAGATAAAACACCAAGTTCCGCGAACAAACCTTTTCGCACATTCAATACATTATGCCGGTTGTCATAGACCAGTGCGGCACCCAAACCAAGATTTGATGAACCATCGCTCCCGGGTGGTGTTTCTTTGATGGGGTCATCCGCATGGTGCTCCACGTTTGTGTTGAACAGGTTCTGGTAGTCGACCTCGGGCCCAAGGAAAAGATTGGGTTTGATTTTACGGAGTACTCTTTGTCTCAAAATAAAGTAATTAGCATCTATCACCGCAGGATGTTCCTCTGGTGCGTCCGGGCCAATGCCATAATACAACAACGGAAATTTCTGGAACCTTGTCCGGCCAAGAATGAACCATTTGTCTTTATCGCCATAGATGGCATTGTCGAGCCAGATGCCGTACTGGCTTTGCATGGTGAAAAAGCTGAAAGCATTGATCTCGCTGATACGGTTATTGGTATCTTTTTTTGCCTGGAACAGGTACAGGGTAGAAAATCCGATCTCGAGCTTTGTTTCCGGGGAATATGCCAATGTCGGGTATATGCGGAAACTTGATTGCCCGGGATCGGTGGTGTCGATCAGGGAATGATGTACGATCCATCCCATGGTTTTTTTCAGCACTTGTGCCTTGACGGGATGAATAGAAGTGAAGAGGAAAAGAAAGAAAACGATCTTCAGGTGTGGTAGGGTAGGGTAACATTTCATAGATAGGGGTTCGTCGTCTCCTGTTCTCAGATCTTTGTCTTATTTAACTTCTGGTTTTATGCGTTTTTTTATTCTGGGACAAAACTACGGACAGGAACCTGATTATGCAACAGCTTCCTGGTACATGTCTCACTACAAAGCATCCACTCATCTTTTTTCTATATTCTGATTCAGGTTCGACAGAGATTTTTAACGCTCAGAAACACAAATCACATTTAAATTAATCCACCTGGAAAAATTATCGGATTGATTATAAAAGATAAAAACCAGGCAATGCCTGGACCATGGATGAGGATACGAAAGCCGGGTATTAAATAAGAGATTAAAAAACCCGGATCGCAGACCCGGGTTTCGGTACTTTAAAATTTCTCAACTCCCTTTACTTTCATCTTTACGGCTGTTATCCTGTCCACCGGACCTGTAATAAATAATGTTTTTTCATTCTGGCCGGCAAAAACATTGTTTGTTGCCCCGCTGCCGGTAGCAATATTCAAAATTTTGATTCCCGCCTGGTCAAAAGCAGTAACCCCTAAGCTGTTGCTTATGTAGATGTTTCCTTTTTCATCCATCGACATACCATCTCCGCCCATATCGATAAACTTCTTCATGTTGTTGAGTGTGCCATCAGGTTTGATGTCAAACACCCAGGTGCCGCCCAAATTGTCACCCGCCCATTTGTTTACATACAGTTTTTTTCCATCGGGGGTTCCCACAACACCATTTGGCCATGAATCAGATTCCCATCCCATGGCATCGGTTGTTACCCTCACAAGTGTTTTTGCACCGGGTGCCAGATAATAAACATAGCCACCTTTGCCGGTTGGGGCTTGTTCGGAATGGGTGGGGGGCCAGTTTGCGTTACCAATACGGCGGGGATCATTTGCATCCCAGTATCCTCTTGGAAACATGGGATCAGTGATATACATACCCCCGGTAACAGGATTGATCCATACGTCATTTGGGCCGTTCAATAGCTTGCCGTTATAATTATTTATCAAGACAGTTTTGACGCCATTCGGTGAAATTTTCAATAATTCACCATGCATGTCTGCACAGGCAATAAGGTCGCCGTTTTTATCAAAGGCCATCCCGTTTGATCGACCCGTGCCGGTTAAAAAAGTGGTGACTTTACCCGAAGATGCGTCCCATCTGTAAATTTTATCATTGGGCTGGTCTGTAAAAAATACATTTCCCTTTTTATCAACTGCAGGACCCTCAGTGAAGCTATAACCTTTGGCCAGTGTGTCCAGGCCCTTCTGATTCGGTGAGATCAGGCAGAATGGATCGTAAAAAGCAGATCCCCCAGTCTTAGGATCCCGTGGAGGGCACTCATTACAGTCTTCCGGGTGTCTATAATCTTTTTTACAGGAATAAAACCCAAGGGAACATGATATTCCCAGCAAAAAGAATAGTACTCTTTTCATAGCAAACAATTGTTGGTTAAAAAAAAGATGTAAGAAATGTATTCAGGGGCACAGAAGGCTTCGGGCTTTCATTGAGGTAGTGCCAATAAAAAGGGGGTTCACAGGAATAATCTTCCTGCACGGTTTTCCAGATTTACACTGCTAAACAAAGTAATTATAACTACATGAGAAAAACTTCCGAAAAAACACAGCGCAAGATTTTGAACATCATCGAGAAGATCAGTAGGACAACATCCCGCGGGAGAAACTGCCATCCGGACACTTCCTGCGGATTCACAAATCATTCATCATCGCGTTGGATAGGTTTCCGGTTAGAGTGCCACCCAGGTAATCGTCCACAACAAGGTATTTCCTTCAGGAAGAGTTGTTAAACTATTGTTGTTGAAAATACTTCAATCCAAAACCCGGTAGCTATATGGGTTGTAATCCCTGATTTGCATACATCTTTCAGTGATTTGAATACACCGGTTAATGTGTTCTTAACGAATTTTGATTTCTTAAAATTAATGATACGATAATGAAAAAAACAAATTTAGGAAGTGAAGGCCTGGTTGTGCCAATTATAGGTTTGGGCTGTATGGGTATGACGGGCTTTGAAGAAGGAAATATGTATGGCAAGGCTGATGAGCAGGAAGCTATTGCCACCATTCATCGATCCCTTGAACTGGGTGGCAACTTTTTAGATACTGCCGATCTGTATGGTCCTTTCAAAAATGAGCAGTTAATTGCTAAAGCAATAGATGGTAACAGGAGCAAATATATCATCGCGACAAAATTCGGTTGGGAGATAGATGATAACAATAAAGTGACCTGGGCTATCAATGGCAGGAAAGAATATGTCAAAAAAGCGGTAGAACGTTCTTTGAAGAACCTGAACACAGAGTATATCGATTTGTACTATTTGCACCGCCTTGATAAAAGCACCCCCATCGAAGAAACCATTGAAGCGATGAGTGACCTGGTGAAGGAAGGAAAAGTGGGTTATCTCGGACTCTCAGAGGTATCTTCAGAAACCGTAAAACGGGCACACGCTGTTCACCCGATAACGGCGGTACAAAGTGAATATTCTTTATTTGAGCGTAGAACAGAAGAACGTGGCATACTGAATACTTTGCGGGAACTTGGGATAGGTTTTGTTGCTTATTCACCCTTAGGACGTGGTTTTTTAACCGGGCAGATCCGAACTATAAACGACTTACCGGAAAATGATTTCCGCCGGGCAATTCCCCGTTTCCAGGAAGGTCATTTTTATAAAAATATCGAACTGGTTAAAGCAATTGAGGCTATGGCCAAAGAGAAAAACATAACCTCATCGCAGTTGGCACTCGCCTGGATAATAAACAAGGGTTTCTTACCCATTCCGGGCACTAAGAGAAAAGAATATTTAGAGCAGAACATAGCGGCTACCGAAATTGAATTAAACGAACAAGATTTGTCGAAACTCGAAAGCATTGTGCCGTTGGGAACTGATACCGGTAAACCATACGACGAGTTTAGTATGGGGCTGATTGATTAAATTAGTATTATGAATGCGATCTCATCAGTCTCAGAATTTCATCGTTTACTCTCTTTACCTGAGCCACTGCATCCATTGGTAAGCGTGATAAACCTCGCCGAAAGTGTTTTCCTGGAAGATGATGTATGGAAAGGTTTTGTGAATAGATTTTACTGTGTTGCCCTTAAAAGGGGAGCCAAAGGTAAAATAAGATATGGTCAGCAACATTATGATTATGATAAGGGTGTTCTGAGCTTTACTGCACCTAACCAGGTTCAATACCTGGATCTTAACAACGTAGAATGCGGATCGGGATACCTCCTTATTTTCCATCCCGATTTTTTGCTGGCCCATCCTTTAGCCAGCAAGATTGGCACTTACAACTTCTTTTCTTATGCGGTAAACGAGGCGTTGCATCTCTCTGCAGCTGAAGAAGATGATCTTATTACAATATTGAATAAGATTGATAAGGAATGCCGGCATATTGATAAATATACCCAGGAGATTATCCTGTCGCAGATTGAGTTGTTGCTCAATTATTCCAATCGGTTTTACGAGCGACAGTTCATCACCCGGAAAAACCACAATCATCAACTGCTTGCCAAATTTGAACGCCTTATTGAGGAGTATTTTAGCAGCAGTAAAACAAATCAACCCGAACTATTAACGGTACAACGCATGGCCGAACTCATGAACCTGTCTCCAAACTACCTGAGCGATCTACTCCGCATGCACACCGGGCAAAACACACAACAGCATATACATCTGAGGTTAATAGAAAAAGCGAAGGAAAAACTGTCAACTACCAATTTGTCGGTAAGCGAAATTGCATACGAATTAGGCTTTGAACACGCACAATCATTTAGTACGCTTTTTAAGAAGAAAACCAGTTTGTCACCTCTTGAATTCCGGCAGTCATTTAACTGATCAGTATGAGATAGTTATAGAGCGTGTTGGAACCTCAGTCCCGATGTTTTAGCCTCCCTGTTTCTGCGAGGAAAAGTTTTTAAAAAAATCATTCAGGTTCATATCACTGGAAAGTTGCAGCTTTTTTCTCAGCCGGTACCTGCTTATTTCAACACCTCGAACCGAAATGTTCAGGAGCTGAGAAATCTCCTTACTGCTCAGATTCATATGGAGATAGGTTGACAATTTTATTTCATTATGAGTTATGTTCGGATAAAGTAGTTTCAGGCTCTTAGTGAAATCGCTGTGGATGGTATCGAAGTGCGTGGCAAAGTTTTTCCAGTCTTCATCCATCTTGTCTTCGTCTTTTAATGCCCTGATTAACTTCCTGACACTATCACCGCTTCCATCTTCGTCAGAAACCTTCTTCAGGCGAACAAGCTCATCTTTTACTTTTGATAAAACTTCTCCTTTATGAACCATCTGCATTGCGAGGGAGGCAAGCTCTGAATTTTTTCCTTCCAGTTCCGCCTTAAGTTTTTCATTTCTTAATGCCACAATTTCCTTTTCAGAAATTTCCATTTCCAGTTTGTGCAAATACTGAATCTTCTGCTGTTCTTCCTCATGCTTCTTTTGCTGCTGTGAGAGTACCCGGTGTTTCTCTTTGTAAAGCAGGTAAACCAGGCAAATAAAAATGACCAGGTAAATTAAATAAGCCCACCAGGTCCTGTACCACGGTGGCTGAACTGTAAACTTAAAGGAATCGGCGGTGGCCTTTTCTCCGAGGCTTGTTTTTGCTTTTACTCTGAATATATAAGTTCCGGGAGGCAAATTGGTGTAGTCTTTTTGAGTATTCGCACTCCAGGCAGACCAGTCATTATCAAATCCATCCAGCTGAAAACTATATTGGATGCTCAATTGATGGCTGTATGAGGGTGAGCTGTATTCAAAATGAAAAGAGTTCAACGAGCTGTTTATCCTTACAACGCTTGTTTGCGCAATACTGTCAGTATTACTTGATTTGTATCCTCCGAACAATAAAGAATCAGTTTTGTCTATAGCTTTCACAGCAATGATTTTGACCTGTGGTACGCTGTTATTCTTTTTATATTCCTCGTAATTTATCTGGTAGAATCCTTTTTGTGACCCTACGAACACGTTATAGGGCTTGTAAGGATAAATAAATTCAAGTGAGTTCCCTGACACTATCTTACCGTCGAGCTCAGGAAAATAAAGTGGATTATTTATTTTGTCTTTGATGTTGAGGAAGCCAATATTTTTGCCCTCAATAAACCAGACATTTCCGCGGTCGTCGCTTTTTATAAGCCTGATATCTCTTCCTCTGAAGAAACCATTGTACAAGCCAGATTCTTCAAACAGATCCTTTTGCTGGTTATACTGATAAATTCCCTTTTCTGTCACCGAAAATATCTGGCCGTTTACCTTGCAAATACGGTTCCGGAGTTGTGAAGGCAATCCACTTTTTGTGCCGTAGGTTTTATAGACCGGGTTCAAATTGATGTCGAAACTGACTTTAACGATGCCATTAAAAGAGGTTCCGATCCAAACCGACTGATTGCTGTCTATAGCCATTGAACGGGCTGCAGTCTTAAAACCTGGCAAGGTTGAAAGCTTTGTGAAGGATCCCTGTGTAAGCAAATACAATTCCAGGCCCTTATAGCCACCGGCAATAATAACGGTTGATGAATCATTTTGGCGTAGGGGCAAAAATCCCCAATATCCCATGGTGGTGTTGAGAGGTACTGCAGAGTCCTTCCTGATCACAAATGCGCCGACATGATTGGCCATCAGCAGCTTTCCTTCAATCTCTGTGAGATTCCAGACAGAACCGGTAGAATTTGTTACAAACCTGAAAACCTCGTTGGTATTTTTGTCTTTTACATTTCCTGAAGCAGGTGCTTTAAACAGCCCTTTCGATGTGCCGATATACAAGTCATTATTGTGTATGATGGAGCTATACCCAATGCCCTCATCAAACTTTTCCGCATATACCTGTTTTATAGCATTGCTCGTTGCAATAAAATCAATTCCATTATCCAGCCCCAGCCATATATTTTTCCGGTTATCCCGGAAAATACTAACTACAGTATTATTCTGAAGTCCATCTTTTTTGGAGATATGCTGAACCACCTCTCCATTCTTATTTATAATATAACAACCCCCGACATCTGTTCCGATTGCTACCTGTTCATCATTTATGGCAATGGCACACAATACCAGGTTTTCTGCCAGGTTATCTCCTTTGAAATGAAAATCGAGAACCTTGCCATGGGTCAAAACATAGGCCTTGCCCTTTCGGGTTAAAATAAGAGAACTGTCCTTTCCATAAGGAATAACCGCAGTAATCAATGTATTGCCTGAAAAAAGTGGTTTAACTGCCACCGGCTGCCATGATGAACCAGTGAATGTTAATAATTGATTCAGGCCATCCTGTGCAATTACCGACTGTTGATGCAGACCCAGGTAAAGCCATCCCTTTTCATTTTTATAGACTTTAACGCTATCCTGGTTGAAATGAAATATCCTGTCTCTTTCCCTGAAAAAAACATCATCACCGGAAACAACAATGTCAAGGATATATTCAAAAGCAAGATCGGCCGCGGATAGGAATTTTTTGAGCGAAGTAAATTGAAGCGTTCCGTTTTCATCCGGGGAAAAATACCCGAAATCATTCTGCCCCCCCGCATAGATCCTGTTCTCCGGGCCAATTGCAAGGCTCCGGACTATTAATTTATTCGGGAAGGGGTAAAGCATCCAGAAGGTTCCGTCGAATCTCAACATTCCTTCGTTGTTGGCAAAATATATATAACCGTTGTTATCCTGAGCTATATCCCAGTTCTGAATACCGGCATTGTAAGCGTTTTTGGAAAAGTTGGTGATGTTCGGGATGCCTGAAATGGTTTGACCATGAGCTTCGAAAACCAAATTCCACAGCATAAACATCACGGTGAAACGCACATGTGCTTTCATCGGCTACAATCATTTGAAAACGAATATACTGTTTTTAAGCTGCCGCTAAACCGGGTGATGTAGGAATGTTGTAGTCATAATACGCCTGTATTGACTCCTGACCTGAATCTGATGTAGTGTTGATGTAGTGCACTTTAGTGTTCCTGGTGTTCATAAACCTAGTTTTATGACTTCTCGAAACACTCCAATTGAAACAACATGCTAAAGAAAAAACTAAGATTGCACGCTTCACTTATTTTCCTGCTCCTGGTAGCTTCTACGGCTTACAGCCAGAAACTGGGAATCTTCGATGGCCACGGCGATATAGGAACTAATGTAAAACCCGGTTCAGCAACTTTTATCCCGGAAACAAGACAATACATTATTTCCGGCGCCGGCTATAACGTTTGGCTCGACCATGATGAATTCCACTTTGTCTGGAAAAAAATGAAGGGTGATTTCATCCTTTACACCCGTGCTGAATTTGTAGGAAGCTGGGTAAAAGAACATAAAAAAGTAGGTTGGATGGTTCGCAAATCCCTGGATGGAAATGCTGCCCATATCAATGCGGTAGAGCATGGTGATGGACTCACATCACTGCAGTACAGGCGGACCGCAGGAGCTAAAACAGAAGAAATCAAATCAAAGCTAACAAAGGCAGACGTGATCCAGCTGGAAAGAAAGGGCAAAACGTATACCATGAGGGTTGCAAAATTTGGTGAGCCCTTTGTGACCGAACAGGTTAGCGATGTGGATCTTGGGGATGAAGTATATGTAGGACTTTTTGTAGGATCTCATAATGTAGACAAACTGGAAACCGGTGTCTTTAAAGATGTAAGTATCACCGTTCCTTTTGGCCCGGGTGAAGCCGACCATACTACTCCCATGAAACTTGGGTCTAAACTCGAGTTATTGGATATAGCCAGTGGCGATCGCGAGGTGGTGTATACCATGCCGAATTCAATCCAGGCTCCGAACTGGACAACCGATGGTAAAAGCCTGATCTATAACGGGGGCGGACTGATTTATAATTTTGACCTGGCGCGCCGTACTCCCAAACTGGTGAATACCGGGGAAGTGAAAAATAATAATAATGATCACGTTCTCTCTTTTGATGGCAAAACACTTGGATTAAGCAGCGCTGTGAAGGATCTCGGTGGCTCGATCATATACACGGTGCCTACGACTGGAGGCACCCCAAAACAGATTACACCCAAAGGGCCTTCTTACTTACATGGCTGGTCGCCCGACGGGAAAAGCCTGGTGTTTTGCGGATCGAGAAACAACGAATACGATATCTACAGGGTGCCGGTAAACGGCGGAAAGGAAGAAAGGCTCACAACTGCACCCGGACTGGATGATGGACCGGAATATACACCCGATGGCCAGTTCATTTATTTTAACTCGGTACGTTCGGGTCTTATGCAGATCTGGAGAATGAAGGCGGATGGTACTGAACAGGAACAGGTCACAAAAGATGATTTCAATAACTGGTTCGCACACATTTCCCCTGATGGCAAGTCAATGGTTTTTCTTTCTTTTCTTAAAGAGGAAGTTGAGCCTGGAAGACATCCACCCTACAAACACGTCTATATCCGGCATATGCCCTTAACCGGTGGAACTCCTAAGGTATTAGCTTATGTATATGGCGGCCAGGGTTCGATCAATACTCCTTCGTGGTCTCCCGACAGTAAAAGGATTGCTTTTGTGAGCAACTCCGATATGGGTAAATAACATCAGGCAGGCAGTAATAAACCATTACCAAAAACGATTGCATATATGAAAAAGATCATCCTTCTTTTGCCCTTGTTATTATTCATAACTATTGCTTTTGCACAAAACAGAATCTCTGGGCAGATAATAAAAAACTCATCGCGTGAGCCGGTTGCCGGTGCAACCGTGACCTCCGCATCCGGAACAGTAATCACAGATTCGCTGGGTAAGTTTTCGCTGATTGCTTCCGCGGGCGACGAGCTGAATATATCTTATGTTGGCATGAGACCGGTAACCACAAAGGTTACCAGTTCACAGGATATCATCATAGAAATGCTGGATGGTGAAGCACAGCTGGACCAGGTTGTTGTTACAGGTTATCAATCGCAGAGGCGTGGCGACCTGACGGGGTCAGTAGCCATTGTGGACATGGGAAATGCAAAAGACATTCCCTCCGGAAGTGTGCTTCAGAATATCCAGGGTAGGGTTCCGGGTGTTTACATCAGGTCCTCCGGCACTCCAAGTGGTGCAGCAAGTTCTGTAAACATCAGGGGTATCAATACGCTGGGTAATACAAACCCTTTATATGTAATAGACGGCGTGCCAACAACAGATCCAAACATCTTCCAGTTCATGGACCCCAATTCCATTGAATCAGTCCAGGTATTAAAAGATGCATCGGCATCTTCTATCTATGGTTCCCGGGCATCTAACGGGGTAATTATTGTTACCACCAAACAGGGAAAAAACAATGTAAGTATCAGCGTAAATTCAAGCTTTTCTGTAGCATACAACAAAAGGCGACTTGAGATGCTGGATACCCGGGAATATGGGAAGGTCCTGTGGCAGGCATCTGTAAATGGGGGCACACCCACAAATGCGCACAGTGCCTTATATAGTTTTGTAGAGCATACCGGGGCAAACGGAGTACGGGTGCTTGATGAAGTAATACCCGTGAAATTCATCAACAATGATCCAAACATTCCATCTGCTGACACTGACTGGCAGGACGAAGTGTTTAAAACAGCAATTATATCGCAACACTCAGTAACACTCACAGCCGGGGGGCCAAGAAGTTCCACGTTGATAAGTTTCGGTTACTTTGGTAATACCGGGTTGATTATTAATAATGAATATAAACGCTATACCGGGAGGATAAATAATTCCATAAATTTCTTTAATAATAAACTCAGGATTGGCGAGAACCTGCAGATCATCAAAGCAAGGGAACGGCCACTACCGGGCGACCAGTTTTCAACTGCGGGATGGAACCCGGATGCCACCACAAGGATTGCCACAGCTGGTCCGAATACACTTCAGCTGGCCACGATTGTTTTGCCAATTTTACCAGTGCGAAAACTCGATGGAACCTTTGCCGGTCCTATCGGAGCTGGCTTTTCTGATCGTCATAATCCTGTATTTCTTGCAGACCTTGAACGGGATGATGTAAACAATGACCTCCAAACGTTTGGAAATGTTTATGCAGAATTAACCCCGGTCAAGAATCTAATCATCCGCTCGAGCTTTGGAATAGATTACACTAATAATTATGATATAAACATTGAAAGAAGTTATTCGATTGGATTTCTGAACCGGCCTATCAGTCAGCTCCAGTTAGCCCAGCGCCACCGGCTTAACTGGACCTGGTCCAATACAATCAATTACGCATTGACGGTTGAAAAATCAAGAATAAATATTCTGGCAGGAATGGAGTCGATTAAAAATTCAACTAAAATCTTTGCTGCTCAGAAACAAGGATATGCAATACAGGAATTGCCATATTTTCAGTTGAATGCCGGTACAGGAGTAGCAGGTAATTCAGGTTTTACAACGGGGAACCAGTTACTCTCTTATTTTGGTAAAGTCAATTATTCTTATAACAATAAATATCTCTTATCAGGCACATTGCGTTACGACGGTTCATCACGTTTTGGTGCCAACAACCGGTTTGGTGTATTCCCGGCAGTTTCGGTTGGATGGACAATAAGCAATGAAAACTTTGTCAAAGATAATTTAGGCTTTATTTCGAACCTCAAATTACGCGCCGGCGCAGGCAAAGTTGGCAACCAGGAGATAGGTGACTATACAACATCAAGACAGTATGTGCCTAACTACGGCACCACTGATCCTGCTAATCCACGGAGACCCACGGGCACTGCTTATGATGTTAATGGTGCAAACACGGGTACTTTGCCTTCTGGTTTTGTAGTGATAAGAACTGAAAATCCGAACCTGAGATGGGAGAGTACAAGTGAAGTAAATGTCGGCCTGGACTTCGGTTTTGCGCAACAAAGACTAACAGGCTCGTTTGATTACTTTACCAGGAACACAGAAGATATACTGGTTACTCCACCCATTCCTGGCATACTGGGTGAGGGTGCGGTACGGACAGTTAACGGTGCGAGTATGGATAATAGCGGATTCGAACTTGCACTTGGCTACCATGATACAAAAGGCTTATTTTCTTATTCCCTGGATGGTAACGTTGCAAGATTTCGTGACAAAATAACTTTCCTTCCTTCATCGGTTGTCAGATCCTTCGCCGGCAATGTTGAAAAAAATATCCTCGGACGTTCCAGAACTTCCTATTTCGGTTATGTTACAGACGGTATATTTCAAACGGCTGAAGAAGTTACAAAGGCGCCCGCTCAACCTGGAAAGGGTGTTGGAAGACTAAGGTATAAAGATCTGAATGGAGATGGACAAATAAATGCTCTTGACCAGGACTGGCTTGGAACTGAGTTGCCCGGCCTGACATATGGCCTGAATGCACAGGTAAGCTATAAAAATTTTAGCCTGACCGTATTTATGCGTGGTGTGGCGGATGTAACCGTCAACGATGCATCAATTGTATTTACCGATTTCCTGGGAACCGCAACCGGTGTTAACAAAGGAGATCGCTTATTGAGTGCATGGACACCGCAGAATCCAACTTCTGCTATTCCCGCAGTTTCGCTTGTAAATGCCAACAGCGAAACGAGGAGCTCTGATTACCTGCTCAGGAATGGAAGTTATTTCAAAGTGCAGAACATAATGCTCGGTTACACAATTCCAACAGGACTTGCAAAAAAAATGAGATTGACTTCTCTTCGGTTTTATGGCCTCGCGGACAACGCTGTTCTTTTTTACAATAAGTCAGGATCACGCGCTTATACGGGCCCCGATCCTGAAACCCCGGGTTCGATTTATCCGAGACCTGTGACATTCACTTTCGGTTTGGACCTGAGATTTTAAAACAAATAAAATTGCGCTCATATGAAACCATACCAACAACTCGTAGCAGTGATGCTAACGCTATCGATGATTTTTTTCAATTCTTGTAAAAAAAGCTTCCTGGATGTTCAGCCGACCGGTGTACTGACAGAAGAATCTCTTAGCAGCGTAGAGAAAACAGAAGACTTGATTGTAGCTGCATATGCAGCGCTTGGGAATTCAACTTATGACCGTCCCTATGTGAGTGACTATGTCTGGGGCAGCGTGAGATCCGACGATGCATACAAAGGGGGGAGCGGGGTTGCGGATCAACCGAACCTGAATGACATGGAACAGTATAATACAGTGACACCATCAGTTGCGACTTATGCAAACAATACCTGGATAGTTGTGTATTCTGCTATCGACCGGGTGAACTCAGCCCTTAGACAATTGGATAAGTTTACTGACCAAGCGTACATAGTCAGCGGAATTCCTAATGCCCGGAAAGTACGACAAGCTGAGCTTCGTTTTTTGCGTGCACATTTCATGTTTATCCTTAAAAGAATATTTAAATATCCCGTGTGGATTGATCATACCGTTTCACAGGATGATGCCAGGCTGATCTCAAACAGGCAATATTCAAATACGCAATTATGGGACAAGATTGGTGATGATTTTCAATTTGCTACAGATAATCTTCCTGTTTTGCCACGCGAAAAGGGCAGAGCATATAAACATGCGGCAACTGCTTATCTCGCTAAGGTAAAGTTGTACCAGGCTTATATTCAGAATGAAGATCATTCGGTAACAAGTATTGATGCCACAAAGTTGCAGCAGGTGGTAATGCTGACTGACATGGTTATCAATTCCGGTGCCTTTAAGTTGTTAGACAACTACGGTCTGAAATGGCTCTATGGAATCGAGAACAGCAATAATCCAGAATCAATATTTGCAGTTCAATATTCCTTTGACGACGGAACAACATTCGGACGTGTGGATTTTGAACATGGATTGAATTATAGCATGGCTCCACCTTACGGCTGTTGTTCATTCCACCATGCCAGCCAGAACCTGGTGAATGCGTTTAAAACGGATAAGGTGAGCGGGCTTCCCATGTATGAAAACTTCAACAATACGGAAATGAAAAACCCTGCAGATTTCGAAATTCCGGTGAACACTGTTGACCCGAGACTCGATCATACTGTAGGAATCCCTTCTCATCCGTTCAAATATGATGTTGGTTTTATCACGCAACCGTCATGGTCAAGAGCTCCTGCCGTTTATGGCAACTTTGTAACCATGAAAGAAATACAATTGCCGGGAACATCAATACGGAAAACAGGACCATTTACAGGTACAGGTAAAAATTGGGATATACTCCAATACAATGATGTTTTGTTAATGAAAGCAGAAGCGCTGATTGAGCTCGGACAGCAGGATCTTGCAAGGCCCATAATTAATTCTATAAGAGAGCGTGCTGCCGGATCGACATCATTGATAACCTATCCGGTTGGTCATCCGAAAGCCGGACAGGGATTTTCCAGCTATAAAATTGCTACTTATAATGGAGTCAATTTACCATGGACCAGGGAAAATGCCCGCAAAGCGTTGCAGTGGGAACGTAGGCTTGAATTTGCGATGGAGAGCCCGAGATTTCACGACCTGGTAAGATGGGGAATTGCAGCAGAGACGCTAAACGGTTACCTCGCTGTAGAAAAAACAAGACGACCATATCTGGCAACAGCTGTCTTTACAAAAGGTCGTGATGAATACCTGCCAATTCCACAGGACCAGATTAATCTGGTAGATGGGCTATATATCCAGAATCCGAAATATTGAGATGAATATAAATGAATTAATTCCCTGGTTGAATGGCTTGTAAATCTTACGACTACATCTCTGGTACATGCCATCGATAAAAAGATGGCATGTATTCTTTACGGTGCCGATTTCTATTCTATAAGTATATGCCTGAAGCCATGTATTCATTACCCACAAGGCTATCGGTGTTGCTATCAGTATATCTGTGCAAACTAATTTTAAGAAATCCTTTGACAACAAGGCAGTAACTTCGGATCTACTTGCAAACAATACTTTTCCCTCGGTTATTAATTTGTTGAATATAATTAGCTACTTTAAGGATGATTGCAGCCATCCGATTCGCCTTCCTGCCAACTGCCATTGTTAGATCTCCCCTGGGGTTTTAAGATCTAAAGCACTTCGATTTTTACCATAATTGACTTATAATCGAAGCCGCGCCTGCAGGTTCTGTCTTGTTAAAATTCAATTACAGACCTTACTCAGCAGAATCAATGAAATATACCAGGTAAAATCTCATATTCATGCTGTTATACATAATTGAGACTATGTGGGGAGGTGGTATACTTTGACCGTTTAAAAACTCCATCAGCCCACTTTCTGTGGTAAAATTTTTAATAAAATATTTGCCATTCATGATCTGTTTATTTCCCCTAAAGATCGCCCTTTATTCTATTTTTTTTTTGACGTATTTCCAATAAGTTCGATAACGATTATCAATCTTTTCTTAAGTTATTCTCTTAGCTGTATCCCAGATGGATTAAAGATGATTATATGTTTTTCCCATGCAAAAAAAATGGCTAAGCAATTCTGCTCAGCCATTTTTACTGTCGGGTAGTAACGCCTTGTTATTGCAACAAATCATCAGATGGCGGTAATTCGATAATTATTTCCTTTTCTACACTCAACACTCCATCCTCACCTTTTAAATCCTGCATTTTAGTCTCAACGCATGTACCAACAATTACTCCCGTCATTGGCATAACCTTATCTACCTTAAATCCTTTTTTACCTATTTTATCGGCAATTTTTTTTATGTTGGGCAGCGCTTCGTCAGTTACAGTTATGATAACCTTGATTAGGTTTTTACCTGTATTGTTCATATACCGATTTTGATTAAATCTACATAAAATTTAGCCTGGATATATGATATTCAATGCTGAAAAATGTTTGGCAAAGACTAACTGAAAAGTATTAACTGGCAAGAGATAAATTTTACTTTTTATTGAGGAGCCTGCGCTAAGCCTGAACCCACATCGGATGAAGGAATATTCACCGGCCTTGTTGTCTGTAAAAGCTTGTTCCATAATGCGGCTCCTGTTAATCCGGTTGCCTGGCTCCAGAGGGCGGCAATACCGGCAACATGCGGTGTGGCCATGCTCGTACCATTAAAAAATGCGTGCCTTCCTTTGTTAACAGGTACGCTTGAAAAAACACTTACGCCGGGACCAGCGATATTGACCCTGCCGCCAATACCGGTAACGAGACTGCTGCGTGCCGAAAAATCAGCAATCCTTAAATTGTTATCAATAGCAGCCACGGCCATAGCAGCATCTGAATTGGCTGGTGACTCTACAAATCCCATATTACCTGTTGAACGGCTGGCATTATTGCCTGCTGCTGCTATTACCAGGGTACCGGCATTCAAAGCCCGTTGTATAGGCACGTTGTATTGTGCTACCTGTTGGTTAATAGCTGCGCCAATTGATAAGGAAACTATTCTGCAACCATTTTGCATAGCCCATTCTATACCTGCTATAGTGTTACTGGTTGGGGCCGAGGGATTAGGGTTATTGTTAAATATTTTTCCTGCAAATATTTGTGCACCATATGCAACACCATAACGCCGTACACCGCTCGCCGGCAGCTTAGCCCCGCAAGCCGTACCAATGCAATGGGTTCCATGACCATGAATATCATTTACCGGGAACCCGCTAAACGAGCGGGTAGTAATTGGCCTGCCGGCAAAATCAGGATGTCGAAGGTCAATGCCTGTATCAAGCACCGCTACTTTTATACCTGCACCGCTGCGGGTAGATGAATGTACACGTGTAGCCTGCAAGCCCCAGGTGAACTGCGCGGTATCGTTAAATATTGCCTGAAGCGATGCATCTTCAGAACCAGGGCCGCCTGAACCACCTTTCGCCATAATGTTTTCATACAGTTGGTTTACACCATCCCGGTATCCTTTCAGGTACTCGTAAGGAAAATCTTCAGCGGTTGATAAGTAGGCAATATATTCCGGCTCAACTGCCAGAATATTGCTGTCCTCATCTGAGGCTAATGAAGATAGAGCCTCCAACGCTTCACCCTCTGATATGACCATGATACCCAGCTTTTCAAAATAGGCTGATTTGCCAGAGGCAAGGTCTTCTGAGGAGATGGTACCGTCTTCATAATCGGATGATGAGGCTATGTCTTTCAATCCGGCAGTATTTTTAAGACTGGCTTTTATAGACCTGGCACCTTCGGCCCGATCTTTTAAGATAACAATATACCTGCCTGTTGTGAGGGGCTGACCCGAATCTTTAGATGTACCCGATGGAGGTAGGCCGGGATTAATATTTTGAAAATTGGTGTCCGGCATTGACCCATCATTTGAATCCGGGATATCTTCTTTGGCTTGATTTACGCGGGGGCGTGCTGTCTTTGTTCTTTTTGCCTTTGCCATGTTTTGGTAGGTTTTAAAGTAAAGTAATATGGAAGAGCGCCTACTCTTATCAGTTTTCGGCATCCCTGTGCATACTTGTTTATTTGGTGTCGCCTTTCTGCAAAACCGACTTTGGAGGGGGTAGTCCAGGTCAACCCATTACTATATTTTATAGCTTAATGAAATGCCATAAGAAGTAGCGTTTGGTTTTTACTTATTTCAATCGTTTTATAAGGTATGCTTCTGCGGTTGATAATATTATACCTGAAGTTTATGAACAGCTTTTTGACATTTCGGCATCAAGACTTTGAGCATTTACATGCCTGGCGGTGAGGCGGATGGTTGATCAAGGATAACAATTTTGTCGGCTATCAATCTGCCAATAAAGGAGTAGGCAACGATTAATATGCAATCATGTGGTATGGAATAGGGGTGCTAGAAGGAAGATTAAGAAGCAGATTAAAATCAATTATGGTTTGATTATAAAATTGTAGAGAATATTTCATTTTAAAAAGGGTGTTTCTACCTTTTTTTGAGTAGCTGCTGGTACCGGCGTTCCCATATCGTTCTCAATGAATCCTGTATAAACAATTATGTCATTGTGGTATACGCTTTACCTCCAGCCATGCAGCGATGGAATTTCCAGAATTCTATAAAAGGTCAAGCCTAAAAATATTTCTAAAATTCCTCGATGATGATTTTTTTTTCATCTGCACCCAGGGAAAGTAAATTTTTCTTAATTGCTTCAATCATCGGATCAGGCCCGCAGATATAAAAGTATTGTGAAAAATCTTTAATCTTTTCACTGAGGTATTGACTGTCAACTCTTCGGTGTTCAAATTGATTACTTTTTTCTTCTGTCAATGTGTTGATAAAACGTTCACCCAGCATCTCTGTAAATTCATCCTTTAGAATAATATCTTTGGAAGTTCTGTTGGAAAAGATCAACATGTTATTTCCGATCTTATTTTCTTTTTTCAGTTGGCGGAAAATAGAAATGTAGGGAGTAACACCTGCGCCACCCGCAATGAACACACCTTCGCCAAGATAATTGATGGCACCAAAAACGCCGTGTATAATCAATTCATCTCCTGCATTTACCTTTCCGAGATGATTGGTCACTCCGTTGTGATCAGCATAGATCTTTATAGTAAATTCCAGATGTTCCCAGTCATTCAATCCGGTGAAGGTAAATGGCCGGATTTCATCTTTCAACTCTGGGGTGTTAATTGAAACATCTGCCGCTTGTCCTGAAACAAAATTCAACCCGTCGGGTCTTTCCACTTTGAATCTTCTCACATTGTGAGTTACCATTTCAGCGCTGATGATGCGAACGATTGCTGGTTCCATAAAAGTTACTGTTGGCTTTGTTAAGACTTGTGATCGAAAACATAAGTTAGGAAATAACCCAGACTTGAGTTGCAATTGTTATCGGTTGTTTAACCACCTTTTTTTCAGTAATTCAAGTTCCCTGATCAAGTATTGTTGTTCGTCCTTTGTTATCTCTAATAACGGGCTGCGCGAATAATTTGATACTAATAATCAAGAAAAACAGAAAAATAAAGGGTCTGATTGCTATACAGGCCTGGTTTTTACGATCACTTGAATAGTAACGGATGATCAGCTTGTAGTGTAGGTTCATGATCGAGGGTTACGGATAAAAATAGCGCCCGACAAAATAACTAATTGCAGCCAAAGTGATGTAGTAAGAAGTATTTGTTGTAAAGTTGATGTAATAGTAAGAGGAAATACTTATGTCGGGTTTCTTTTACAGGTTAAAAAGGTTGTATTTCAGTGTAATTAAACATTGCTACTAGCATAAAAGCCGATATTACCTTCGGTTTTTGTTTGTCAATATATAAAGCTTCCGCACTTCGGCATTACTGTCAAATTTTATTTCTTGTCTGATTGAAGCTGGTAAAACATTGTTGTCGATTAAAAGTTTAACAACGTCTTTTCTGCATAGTCCACAATTCATTCTTTTATAAATTGATTCAAGAGGCTCTTTACATTCTTTTGTTTTGTTTGCTTCATAGATGTTGAGATAACCAAATCCAATTGAGTGAACAAAGTCATATCTGTCAGACCTTTTTACAATTTCATTTAGAAGTTTATTATCGCCTTTTTTATAATTACTCACTAACAGGCCGAGATATTTGAAAGGATTTTTTTCGGTTTTGAATTTTACCAGTGCTAATTCCCTAATGTCTTTGCCTGAAAAATATTCTAGTGCGTCAACCGAAAATTCAATAAGTTTTGTTTTTCCCGGATTTTTGCCGCTTGCCATTTTAAGTATAGGATGATAATCAAATGGGAATTTTCTTTTACCAAAGAACCGCAAATAAAGTTCTTGTTTTTGCTTGTTTTTTTCTGTTAATAATTCGGTTGCTAATTTTTCAACATCGTGAATTGAAAGGTCATTTGCTCTGTCAACTGAAATAAAACGGAACTTGCCAGACTCTATTTTTTCTTTCACAATCTCGTACGAAAATTTTATAATTTTTTTATTCTTTGAGAAAGTCCTCTTATTGTTAAGTATTGAATCGTAATAGGCTTTAATAAATTTATTTTTTTTACCTGCTTTTGCAAGTTCAGCGTAAACTGGTAAGTCTTTGTGCTTTTTCTGAAAAGTATCAATAAGGTAACTATCTTCCCAATCATTTTCTTCAAGAATGTTCCTGCCAACCATTTCAGCTACTTTCAAAACACCATTTATGCCATCAATTTCCATTAATTGACTTTTTCCGCAAAACTCGTAACCTTCAACAGTGTTCTTCTCAAATCGATTATACAAGGCCGTTTTTGCTTCCGCATGTCCTCCCTTGAAAAACAAAACAGCTAAATCACACATCTGGTCAAGACCCCAATAATCGGTTTTCTCTACTTGAAGTCTTGTTAGTACAGCGGTTATAATGTTATCTTTTCGCTTAGACTTTTTAATAAGCTGATAGATATAACCGGCCCGGCTGCCTTCACTTTGCTGGTCGTAAGCATAATTTGTAATTGCTCCTTTAATAATTAATGGTGAGAAGTCAATATTTGGATTGTTCTGTTTAATTAGATTTGCTTCGCCCGTCCCACGTTTTAACGAGTTTAAAAATTTTCCCTTAATGACAGAAGTCTGGTCGCTCATAAAATTTCAAACTTTTTGTCGATAGTAATATCACCCTGATCTCAAAATGGGCCTGGCATTACCTGAATTTCAATATGTTTCCCGGGAGAAATAAATTTTACTTCTTTTTGGACGGACAAATTATCTTCCTTTTTGCAAATCCCGGCAGCCTTGACTCTCCAGTACTAATCCAGTATAGCCATCAATCACATAAGCCAGATATAATTTTGAAAAGTAACTCAGAATTTTGTCGTTTTCAAATTACTGGTGAGATTCAAAATGCAGTTTCGGGAAAATAACATCTGATTTCATTAGCATGTCCCCAGGCAAGCCATTTAGACAATAGAGATGCTGAGTATTGTCAAAAAAACACAGGTGCTTATATGCAACTGTGCTGATTATCAAGTTGCCGTTACAACAGGTTAATTGTAGCCAAGCCAAAAGCCAGATTTGCTTGAAGCGGATGAGCTTATCCCAGCCCATGGTTTTATCCTTTTATCTGAGATTAAACCTGAAAAATTTTCTAACTTTAAATGAATGAAAGCAATGTTGATCATATCGATGTTAGCTTTGACAATAAATTTCAGCGCATTTGGTGCCGATCACGGGAATAAAATATCAAATCAGGAATTGGGACCTGAAGAGACTTCTGCCTGGTACTTTCTTGAAGAAAATGATATCAATGCTAATACAGCATCTGAGTCTCTTGTAGACCAGGGAGAAGATGAAGACAATTCCAAAGAAAAACTATTTCATCGCCTGGCAAACCTGTATTTTTCCAACCTATCCCGCCAGCACTATAATTGCCAGCATTCAATTTTTCTTCAGATTAGGCTGGAAACTGAAACACCACCTCCCAGGGCTTCTTAATCAGCCCGAATCCTTTTTGTGTTTTAATCGAATTTACCGGGCTGGTAATAGCGTATGCCTACGGCTAAAGGTAACAGCTGGTCATTTGTAATGTATCCGACCGATGTTCCAGGTAAAGCTGATATAGCTGATATGGCGTATGTCCTATACTACCTGGACAAACTCAAAAAAGATTTTTATGAATCAGAATGAAATGTCTTTAAAGAAAAGATTGCTGTTTTTCGTTACGCCCTTCGATGGACGTTATGAAGATCTGAAAAAAGGAAACTGGAGGCTTAACGTAGTGCGTGATTTAACAGCAGGGTTAGTGGTAGCAATGGTCGCTATCCCACTGGCAATGGGCTTTGCAATGGCTTCCGGACTCCGCCCGGAACAGGGTATAGTAGGCGGAGCCGTCGCCGGATTAATTGGTGCTTTATTCGGTGGTTCAAAATACCAGGTATATGGCCCGACAGCGGCTTTTATCCCGGTAATTGGCGGACTTATGGCCACATACAATCACAGTTTTTTAGTGCTGGTTTCTATTATCGCAGGGGTACTTCTGATGCTGTGCGGAGTATCGAAGCTTGGCAGGGTAATTACGCTGGTACCGCACTCAATTGTTGTCGGATTTACAATAGGAATAGCCGTAGTCATTGCTTTCTCTCAGATAGGAGACGTGTTGGGAATCCCCCACGATCTTGGATACAATATTACGGAACAGGTGCCACGAATCCTTCTTCACATCAGTGACATGAATATTTACGCATTAATACTTGCTGTAATAACTTTTGTTCTTTGTAAAACGTTGCTAAAGCTTTCGCCGTTTATTCCCGCTCCTTTAATCGCACTTGGATTTGGTTTATTGATGGCCAGCACTGCTTGGTCTGATAAGAACCTGGTCACCATTAAGGATGAGTATGGTTCAATACCAACCGACTTTCTTGTATTCACGACCCCTGCATTACCTGAACTAACAATGGGTGTGGTCGGAGATATGATCTATTACGTGATTGCCGTTTTCCTGGTAGCTTCTATTGAAAGCCTGTTGTGCTCCCGCATGGCAGACCGGCTTGCGAATAACAAGGGTCTTCCTTTCAATCCTGATAAAGAGTTGTGGGGCCAGGGTTTGGTCAATATTATTACACCGCTGTTCAATGGGTTTCCTCATACTGGTGCCCTGGCACGTACTGCAGTTAACATAAGGCTTGGTGCGATCTCACCCCTGGCAGGTATAGCCAAATTTGTATTCAAACTTTTGCTGGCCGCTTACCTCGCTGTGTATCTTGAACATGTGCCTATGGCCTGCGTTGGAGGTATTCTTATGTATGTAGCATACGGAATGATAAAGGTCAAAGAGATCAAAGAGATTCTAACCTTAAATAAATTTCATATCGCGATCATGATCTACACGGCGATAATGGTTCCGGCAGTTGGATTCATGTGGGCTGTAGTTTCGGCTATTTTGATCTATGCGGTTCTGAAGCCATGGGTAGGTAAAGCTGAAAAGCGAATAGCCGGTCGGCACCAGCAGGCTGTGGAACTGGCGGATGTATCGGTACGAAATAAAAAGCTGGAGGTTAGTGATCCGGTATCAGAAAAAACAAACTAATCTGTCAAAACTGATTTTAAAAAATAACAAAAAGTACCCAAAAATCCTAAAATTACGAGGCAACAATAAGAAATGTATAGCATTTTCTTGTTGAGGATCTTTTACGTCTATCATGTTATTTTTTTAAAAGCTTTTCTGTTTTGCTCAGGAAGGCCTCGAGCGCAGTAGTAATATCGATATCCATCCGGTCTGCGAGCGTGATCAGCCACCAGATGCTCTCGCCCAATTTATGAGTCAGCTCTTTATCGGTGTCTCCTTCTTTGGGCCACCTTTGTTGCTGTGACATCGTGAGCCTACCCACTAATGCTGCATCCGTCAGGAAAGCAAGGGCATCTTCTTCAATACTCCAATTACTGCCATGATGGGCCAGTTCCAGTTCATGGTAAATTTTTCTGATCTGCCTGGACCGGGTTATTACTTCCGTTAAAGTCAATTCTTTCGCCATTTTATTTCTATTTATCGGCTATACTCCACATAGCCTGGTTTTGATATTTATTTTAGAACAAATGTTACAAAATAAGTGGTGATTAAAATTCCGTTTGACCAATGGTTCTTAATGAGTAATTATATTAATTAGAAATCTGAGCGATCAGGTATTTGGCCATTCTTTTGATCCTGATCGGGTCTTTGTGTATGATGTAAGACTCATGCCAACCAGTGAAATTGCTGATGATAAAATCGGTCAGAGTTTCTGGATCAGTACCGGCATCCAATTCGTTCAATTCAATTGCCTTATTGATAAGGCCGGATAGAAAATTATGCGTGAAATCACTGTCTTCCCGGAGAATGGCTTGCAGATCGGGGTCTGTTGCAGCAACTTCAAACGTTGTCTTAATGGCTAAGCAACTATTAGCACCATACAAAATTGCATCGACAGCATCGTTTATAAATTTGTGAATTGCTTTCCTAGGCGATTTGATTTTGCTTGCCCGCACCTGCGCATCCTGGGCCCTGGCCTGTGTATAACTGCGTATGCATCTCAGGAATAGTTGATGCTTGTCACCTATTGTGTTGTATATACTGCTTACCTGTATATTCATCGCAGCGGCGAGATCACGGATAGAAGTTCCGGTATAACCTTTTTCCCAAAAAACTTCCATTGCTTTCTTAATTGCCTCCTCTTCATTAAATTCTAAATTTCTTGCCATAAATCCTGTAAAAGTACAAACATTTTGTAACGGTCGTTCTAAAATAATAATATTTTAGAGCAGCGTGACTATTAACCATGATATCGTCCCGCTAACTCAAATCCGGTTTGCAAGCGACCGAATAAACGTGGAGTGATTCCAGGTAAGAGGAGTGGAGTCTATCGAAATAAAAAATGCGGGATAAAAATGTCGATAATCGTTCTATTTTATTAACTTCAAAGTCGGTTAAAGCGCCATTCTTATCCAAACCTCATACTCTCCATCCACAAAAGAATTACGGATCTTCCTGTACTCCGCCCGGATTTATACATAAAACAACTGTGCTAATCCTTCCCCATGGATAGTATTATTCACTTCTAAACACGAAGATTATGCACACAAAACTTTTCAAGGCGACATTCGCCTTAATTACATTTTCGTTTTTGTTAGTTGCATGTCATAAAGACAAAGACATGAACGAACCCTCTAAGCCGAAGAAGCTGCTGGATGGCCTTGGGATTTGTTTCGGCAGCGCAACGGGGCCTGGTAATGATTTGTTTGTTCCTGACGCGCAGGCCGGTGCCATCTATCGTATTGATTTGAAAACCGGCGATAAAACAATCATCGCCACTGGCTTACCTAATTTGATACCGGAAATTGGTTTAGGTGGGGTTATGGATGTTGTCTTTACCGGTGGTAAACTCTATGCGCTGGTATCCGTGGTCGATGATGCATCATTTCCAACCGGGCAGGTTAACGGAATCTATCGTATTGATGGCCCAAGCAATTTCAAAGTTATTGCAGACCTTGGTGCGTTCAACGTGGCGAATCAGCCAACAGGCTTTTTCATCGACGTTCCAACCGGAGTGTCTTACTCTATTGATACTTATCGAGGTGGATTTCTTGTAAATGATGGGCACTTAAACAGGGTGTTGCAGGTCACACTCGATGGTAAGATCACCGTGGTGCACCAATTTCCAAATATTGTTCCCACCGGGCTCGCAGTGAGGGATAATATGATCTTCATATCTCAGGCCGGGCCGGTGCCCCACGATCCCGCGGATGGAAAAGTTCTTGCTTTATCCCATGGTAAGGTTTCTACGGTCACAGAAGTTGCTGCCGGCGCGCCTTTGCTCGTTGATGTGGAATTTGGCCGTGGGCATTCACTTTTTGCGCTTTCGCAAGGTGCTTATAGTGGCAGGGTGGAGGGTTCGCCAGCGCTGCCTAATACCGGTTCACTCCTGAGCGTTAACACAGACAAGACATTTTCAAAAGTCGCCGACAAACTTAATATTCCAACTTCACTTGAAATTATTAATAACACTGCTTACATCATAACTATTGAAGGCGAAGTATGGAAAGTCGATAATATTGATGGTCCTCCGTATGGACGGCCGCATTAATTACATTAAGCTTATTCTTCCCCTTCCATTCCTGTAGGTTTCCTGATCGTCCTGATGATCTTCACGACGAGCGGAACTGTCACTGCCAAGACAAAGAATGCAATGATGTATTTTAACCAGGGACCCAGGAATGGGAGGCTACCTACAAGATAACCCATCAGCACAAACGCTGATATGAAGATCAATGACCCTATAATATTTAACATGAGGAATCGTTGAAATTTAATCTTAATGATGCCGGACAATACGGGTGCAAATGAGCGGATCACAGGTAAAAAATAACTTCCGATCATTGCCAGGTTACCATATTTTTGATAAAACTCTTCTGTAGAGATTAAGTAGCTTCTGCGAAATAACCGGGAATCCTTACGGTTATAAAAAAACTTCCCTGAGCTGCGGCCGATCACATAGCCAGCCATGCTGCCCGCGACACTGGATAGACTTAGAAGCAGACAAAACGTGAGTATGGAAGGAAGCAGGTTCTCTGTTGCAGTCAGAATGCCGGCTGCGAACAAGATAGCACCAATAGGTAAAAAGAAACAAAAGAAAAAACCGACAGAACAAAACACCAGTAAACATAGGAGCGCAATCCCACCGTACCTGATCAGAGACTCTGCATCTATATTTAATATAATATAAGGCATGATCAGATAATATAAATCTGTGATGTGGTTGGATGGACCATTCAACAGTTATCCGGGAACTCGTTGATAAAACTATACCAAAAATTGTATCCTATAACGCAGGATACAATTTTTGCGGATGAAAGACCTCCGCAAAAGTCGTAACATTCTTCAAATAATTTGTCAATAAGTAAGTTCTATACAAAAAGTGCATTTTCCTTCTATTTTGGAAGTCTTGAATGGCATAGCATTGCCGGCAAAAACATCAAGGCTCTATGACAAACAGACTTATGCCGGCAGTAGTAATTAGTTTTTTATGTGTATGTGGCTCTCTTTTTAACGTCAATGCGCAGCAACCATCAACGGGTTATCCTAAGTTAGCCGGTTATGCAGGAATTCTTCACCCCTTAGTGACATTTTCCAAAGAGGAAACATCAAAGAATTTCAAAGACTATTATGTAGTTGGAATGCCCATTGGCATCAACATATGGAAGTCGGCAAAAATTGGTTTTTCAGCTGAATTCGTGCCCTTTGTCCGCGCCGGGAAGGGGACGAGTAAGATGAGCAATTTCCTGTTCCATCCCGGCGTGCTGGTTGCGTTGGGAAAAGGTTGGACCTTCGCCGGCCGCGCCGCATTTGAAACGGGTGGAAGATATGGATTCACTCCGGTGCTCAATAAGATTGTAAAGAAAAAAAAGAATAGTGGTTATTTTGTGGCTTTGCCTTTGCCGTTTAGATTTGGTAATGATCATCCGGCTTCATTAGGCATAGGCTTTCAGTTTGGGATAGCATTCTAGCTGCCGGGCAGGATGGACAGTCCATGGTTGATTCAGTTGCAATAAATTTGGCTTTACTTACTAATGTAACTTTATTGGAGATTGAGAACAGCGTGAGCAGGTAATTATCTTGATTGCGGCGTTCCCGGGGTTTATCTTTAAATACTTAACATCTAATTCTACTGCTATGAGCTCGTCTTTTTATTTGGTATGCTTCGCTGTTGTTATTGCATTATCGTGCAACGACTCTCAAACTACTGTTGAAGATCGTGGAAAAGACAGCTCGGGTGTAGCAGTCGTTTGTCCTCCGGGAAGTGTACTTGATACAGCCGCCATTGCTAAGATCACCGGCATGAAAGGAGCGGGCAAAAACGGGGAGTATAAGATCACGGTCCCGCAGAATGACCTCAATGTTGTTGTTGATGGTTTTAAAATTATTCCTCCGATGGGCCTGGGAAGCTGGGCGGCATTCACACCATGTGCCGACAGTGCAATGGTTATGGGCGATATCATTGTGACTGAGACGGATCTTAAAATTGTACAGGCTGAAGTAATCAGGCAAGGTTTTGGGATCACTGCTATTCATAATCATTTTGTTCGAAACAGTCCTGATGTTATGTATATGCACATCGATGGAAAAGGCAATGTGCCTGCCTTAGCGGGTAAGGTTAAAGCAATATTTGACAAGGTCAGGGAGTCCAGGGGGAAAGATCCCGGTACCGGGAAACCTGACAGTGTCGCGAATTCCATCAGCATATCAATGCTCGATAGTATCATTGGTCATAAAGGCGAGCTGAGCAGGGGAGTTTATAAGTACACAATTGGCCGACCGGATATTTCATTGAGCGAGCATGGAATTCCTGTCAGCAGCTTTATGGGATTCAACACCTGGGCTGCATGGCAGGGCACTCCTGAAAAGGCGGCTGTCGCAGGCGATTTTGCTATGTTAGAAAACGAAGTAGAGCCGGTAATACGGGCGTTGGTGCAATCCGGAATTGAGGTCGTTGCTGTGCACAATCATATGGTCCATGAAGAGCCGCGTATATTCTTCCTGCATTATTGGGGCATTGGGCCAGCCGAAAAATTGGCGAGAGGCTTTAAAGCGGCACTTGAACAAACTGGAAATAAAGGTCAATAACAGCGTAACTTCTTTAATATCCCCTTCTGGTTTAATATCCCCTTCTGGCTGGTCGACATTAACACGTCCGTTGACTCCGCGACCTTCATCACCCAACCAACAATATTGGCGACTTGATTCCATATCACGGCCGGTAGATTTAAAAATGCCATTTTCGCATCCAATGAAAACGGCTCCTCCCACCGTTTCAGAAACTGTAGGTATGCCATTTATTTCGAGATTGGTGTGAATCGGTGTCCATGCATTCGTTCCGTTTTCTTTTTGTAAAAACCGGCCATTTGTTTTTGTCGGTTACGAT
Organism: Flavitalea antarctica; assembly: GCF_054461535.1. Lineage (NCBI taxonomy): Bacteria > Pseudomonadati > Bacteroidota > Chitinophagia > Chitinophagales > Chitinophagaceae > Flavitalea > Flavitalea antarctica. The sequence goes on along the minus strand of NZ_JBTLQG010000027.1, from coordinate 2,182 downwards.
ATTTCGTAAAAATTCGACATCTGGTGAAAAAGGTAGGGTCGCTAAAATGGCCAACTGCTTACTTCAGTAAATTCTTTTTATCTCTTAATCAATCTACTACGGGCAATCGGTCCAGTCTTTCGATCAATTGGCATGTATTTGGAAAGGTGGACAGTCACTCTTTTATAGCCTTGCTAAATTTTCCATGCATAGTAGTGCATCATCTCCTGGCAAGGGCACCGGTAAAGTGATTCTGGTAATAGCAAATAATCGTTTCATCCCGCTGTCTTACATGTTGTTTTCGGTGAGCATTTTTTAGTAGTCAGATTCCCTATCACATCCATGGTCAAACGATGATCAGTTGCGAAAGTAATTCGAACATCACGATGACAGGGGAAACTGTAAATTAATCACCAGATGGCTTAAAATATCAGATCTGGTCCGGTAAACTGCCAATTTCAGCACCTAAAATGCAGACTTCATGAATACATTCAGAATTTCATTTGCAGCGAAATTAATTGCATTCGTATCGGTCCTGGCCTGTAATTCAAACCCTGCACCGGAAAAGGAATCTTCAGCAAAAGACAGCGGCACAGCCAAAGTCAGCACCGGCTCGGTTAGACCAGTACACTGGAGTTACAGCGAAAATAATGGCCCGGGAGGATGGGCAAACCTTTCACCTGTGTATGCACTTTGTGGTTCAGGAAAGTCCCAGTCTCCGGTCAACCTTTCGCCTGGCTCCGCTGGTGAGGGGAAGAAATGGAAGGTTGAATATAAAACAACCAAGTTGTCAATATCGCATAACCAACACGTGGAAGAGCTTATTAACAACGGCCATACGATACAGGTTACTCCGCAGGATGGAAGTTTCATAACGTACGCAGGCAAAAATTATCATCTTAAACAATTTCATTTTCATACGCCCAGCGAACATACGGTAAACGGAAAGCACTTCCCAATGGAGATCCACCTGGTACACCAGGCTGATGATGAAAGCCTGGCTGTAATTGGCGCGCTGGTAAAAGATGGCAAACACAATAGCAATTTCGACGAGCTTATCAAGTATTTGCCTAATGCCCCGGGCGAGAAGAGAACCCATGACAGCGTCAGTATAGACATTAACATACACATTCCAGAAGAATTGTTCGCTTACCATTATATAGGTTCACTCACCACACCCCCTTGCTCTGAAAATGTGCAATGGTTAGTGTTAAGAAATCCTATATCAATGAGTACGGACCAAATAACCGCTTTTTCTTCTCGGCTCAAAAATAATAATCGTCCTACCCAGTCACTGAATGCCAGAAAAACGACTATCGATGATATGACTTCAAACTGATAAAGTTTTCATGAACAAATGAATGTATTATGAAATATTTACTGGTCTTCTTGTTTATGATTACAGGTCACATACAATCGTCAGCACAGGAAAATGAAGAAGATATACCGGCAGGTTGGTGGAAGATCCCTAAAACAAATGCCCGGATCACGGTCGGAGGATATGTAAAATTTGATCTGATACAGGATTTCAATCCGATTAATTCTCCCAGTTTCTTTGATGTTTCCAAAATCCCGACTGACGGATCGAAGGGGACGAATACCCATCTGCAGGCGAATGAAACCCGGTTTTACATCGATTTCAGAACGCCGGCCGGGAAAACTGATTTGCGCACCTATGTTGAAGGTGATTTTTATGGAACAGGCGGAGGACTTCGCTTGCGTCATGCCTATCTTGAAGTTGGTGGGAAATTATTAGCTGGTCAGACCTGGTCAAATTTCATGGATGAAAATATCATACCTCCGACACTGGATTTCGAAAAACCCAGCGCGTATGCGTTTGTGCGGCATGGAATGATCAGGTATAAAATCACTACCGGCAAACACAGTTATGTTGGACTTGCACTCGAAGAACCACTCATTAATGCAGATGCTCCTGCGCAACCCGGCAAGATGGAGACTTTTGTACCGGACTTCACCGCGAGATACCGATATACGAACACCTGGGGCCATATCCAGGTGTCAGGATTCGCCGGCATTGTGCGTTTTCGGCCAGTAACCGGCTCAACAGAAAACACAGAAATATTCGGTATCAATTTATCCGGGCAACTGAATCTCCCCCGCAAGGACTATATCATTTACCAGGCCGTTGCAGGACCAGGTATTTCCCGCTACCGAAATGGAAAGTATGCTGCGCCAGATGACA
>NZ_JBTLQG010000026.1:0-93423 GCF_054461535.1 Flavitalea antarctica | reverse complement strand
TGATGCCCTATGGCCGTGCGTATCCGAAAATCAGCAAATCATCAGGTAGCCTTAGAAACTGGGACAACCTGCAGGAGTTTTCTAAAGATTTTCTCAACCACCTGATGCCTTTTGTTGAAAACAATTATCGCGTAAAAAAAGATAAAGACAGCCGTGCCATTGCAGGTTTTTCAGGCGGGGGTGGTGAAACGTTATATCTCGGCCTGAATAATCCAACTTTATTTGGATGGGTTTGCGGCTTCGCCCCAGGGATGCTGAAAGAAGAATTCGACCGCAATAATGCGGTTGCCTTTGCAAACCCGTCGGCCACGAACAAGCAATTGAAATTGTTCTGGATCGGGGTTGGCAAAGAGGATATGCTATACAATATTGTTGCAGATTATCTGAAGGTGCTGGAAGAAAAGAAAATTAAACATGAAACATTCATTTCAGATGGCGGACATACCTGGATGAATTGCAAACTTTATCTCGCGACTATCTCAGAGAAGCTTTTTAAGTAGCGTTTTTCAACGCGGGATTGGTAATGATCAAAAAGTAATGTTAAGTAGGTAAGCACGTCCTAACCATGCACAATAGGCCGGTAATTATAGACAGGTAACGATAAGTAGGTGATAATAGGCGGCTAATAATAGATAGGTAATGATAAGTAAGATAAGCTGGTTATAAAAACAGGTGACGATAAACATTTGACATATGCAAACAAAGAGACGATTCGCAATATGGATTTCCGCGATGTTGATTTTGAGCTCATCAATCGGGATCGCTCAGCCACCAAGGGGACCATTGGTGATTTCGCCCGAGATTCATCCGGATAAAACAGTAACGTTCCGTTACCTGGCTCCATCGGCCCGGGAAGTAAAACTAAGTGCCCAGTTTGAAAAAACGCAACAGCCCATGACCAAAGACTCGTCCGGTGTCTGGAGCGTTAAGGTCGGACCGGTTAAGCCCGATATTTATCCGTATAGTTTTGTTGTAGATAATATCACCGTTATGGATCCGGCAAATGTTGATTTTTTTCCAAATGAAAGATTCAAAGCCAGCCTTGTTGATATACCTGGCGAGACACCGTTGATTCATGCATCGAAGGATGTTCCTCATGGCACAGTGAGTTATGAATATTATCCATCGCTTGAAAACACTACCGGTTCGTTAGTAGTGTATACCCCGCCCGGTTATGATAAAAACGCGGCTCAGAAGTACCCGGTATTTTACCTGATCAGCGGTACAACCGATACCGAGGAAACATTTTACAAAGTGGGACGAATCAATTTCATCCTTGATAATCTTATTGCGGAGGGTAAAGCAAAGCCAATGATAGTTGTGATGCCTTATGGTAACACCGCAGCAAAAATCGCCGAACAAAAAGGCGAACCAAAACCAGGTGATCCAATTTCACGCGAAGGCACCGACGCACTCAACCGTTCGAAGATGTTTGAAACAGACCTGGTAACTAAAATATTGCCCTATATAGAGAGGAATTACAGAACCATTAATAGTTCCGCTGGCCGTGCTATTGGAGGTTTTTCAAGGGGTGGCGGTCAAACGCTGAGGGCAGGTTTTGGTAATATGGATAAGTTTGCCTGGATATGCTGCTATAGTGCGTATCTGTCAACACCGGAAATGGAAACCGGTTTCCGGGATATTTATGAGAAACCAGCGCTAACAAATAAAAATCTGAAATTATTGTGGGTCAGCGTAGGTAATGAAGATTTTCTGTACAAGCAGACTGTTGAGTTTATGGACTTCTTAAAAGCGAAGAACGTAAACTTCAAAAGCCTGGTGACCCCCGGAGGTCACACATGGATGAATGTAAAAACCTATTTCGCGGAAACAGCACAGTTGATTTTTAAATGATCAGTCATCAATGGAACTACCATCATTGCCAGTTAGAAAAACGAACATATCCATCATGACACGTATTGTATATCTGCTCGCCATCATTCTATTGTTGCCTGGTTTCTTGCATGCGCAACGACCACCGTTGATTAATTCGCCCGAGGTACATGCCGACAACACGGTGACCTTTCGATATTATTCGAGAAACGCACAAAAGGTTGCAGTAAACGGAGAGTTCTTATCCGCCGCGAAACCAATGCAAAAAGATACATCGGGTGTGTGGAGTGTTACAGTCGGACCAATAAAACCGGATATCTATCCTTATAGTTTTATGGTCGATAGTGTTTCAATTGCTGATCCAAATAATACTTACATTTTTGCCAATGAACGATTCAAACGCAGTATAGTGAATGTGCCGGGAGAGACGCCATTGGTTCATTCGTTACAAAATGTGCCACATGGAAAACTCAGCTATCGTTATTATACATCGAGTTCATTGGGCAAAACCCGCAGGCTGATAGTTTATACACCTCCCGGGTACAACCCGAATGGCAAAGTCAGGTACCCCGTGCTCTATCTTATTCATGGCGGATCAGACACGGAAGAAACCTGGACGAAAGTTGGATTTGCCAACTTTATTGCAGATAACCTGATCGCGCAGGGCAAGGCAAAAAACATGATCATTGTTATGCCTTATGGAAATGTAAGGCCTGCACCGATGCCCGACTTTACCAATGATGTGATCAAAGACATTATTCCATTTATAGAGAAAAATTATACGGTTTCTACAGATAGCAGGCATAGAGCCATTGCGGGTTTTTCTGTTGGTGGTGGACAGTCGCTTAATATCGGGCTCACCAACACTGATAAGTTTTCTTACATCTATTCTTATGCACCTTATACGGCAACGGAAGAGTTTAAGAAGAACTTTAGCAACTGGTCGCCCGATGCAACTGCTATCAACAAACAACTGAAGGTTTTCAATATCAGCGTTGGTACAGAAGACTTTTTGTATGAGAGTGTCAAACAAAACATCGCTATGTTTAAAGAAAAAAAGATTGTGCTGGACACATTGATTGTACCCGGGGGTCACACCTGGATGAACTGCAAATTATTTCTTGCAAATACCTTGCAGCAGGTGTTTAAGGACCGGTAATAGTTTAAATACGAATGTAACCTCACCGGTTAAGCGATATACCCAATAAACGTCTATCAACATAAATACGCTGATAAATATGAATATGAAAAAGTTAACAATAGTCATCCCTGTTTTGCTGGCTCTCTGTGTTGCAGTCAACGCTCAGCCCCTTGAAAAGTACGCCCCACGGGGATTTGATTCCCTGCATGCTGGCATAGCCCGGGGAAAAATAGACACGATTAGCTATGAATCAAAAACTGTTGGTAACAAACGGAGGGCTATCATTTATACACCACCGGGTTATTCAAAAAGTAAGAAGTATCCTGTTTTATATCTCCTGCATGGCATTGGCGGCGATGAAAAAGAATGGCTGAATGGTGGTAAGCCACAAATTATCCTGGATAATTTATATGCAGATGGAAAACTGGCACCCATGATAGTGGTGATGCCAAACGGTCGCGCGATGAAGGATGATCGCGCGGTGGGCAATGTGTTTGACAGTGCCAAAGTGCAGGCCTTTGCAAATTTTGAAAAGGATCTGTTAAATGATTTGATTCCATATATTGAAAAAACTTTTCCTGTTCTGAAGGATCGTGAAAACCGTGCGATCGCTGGTTTGTCAATGGGGGGTGGGCAGTCGCTGAATTTCGGTTTAGGCAACCTCGACAAATTTGCATGGGTAGGTGGTTTCTCATCTGCCCCAAATACAAAAACGCCTGAATTGCTTGTGCCTGATGCAGAAGAGGCAAAAAAGAAGTTGAAGCTTCTTTGGATTTCCTGTGGAGATAATGATGGGTTAATCTCTTTCAGCAAACGGACCCATGATTATTTGCTTGAAAAAGGTGTTCCGCATATCTACTATATCGAGCCAGGTGGGCACGATTTCAAGGTCTGGAAAAATGGTTTGTATATGCTCTCACAGTTGTTGTTTAAGCCAGTCGACGTTTCATCATTCTCAAAATATACTGTTTTGGGTACGCCGGCTGCAACCAATATACGTTCAGCAAGGTACCCGCAGATACTGCCTGATAACCGTGTCGTATTCCGGCTAAAAGCACCGGAAGCGCAGAAGATCCAGGTTGATCTTGGTAAAAAATACGAGATGGCAAAAGATACAGGTGGTTTCTGGCAGGTAACTACTGATTCTATCAGCGAGGGGTTTCATTATTATTCTTTGGTGATAGATGGTGTGCCTGTAGCCGACCCCGCCAGTGAAACCTTTTATGGTATGGGCAGAATGGCGGCTGGCATTGAAATTCCCTTTGCGGGCGGAGGCTATTATGCATTAAGGGATGTTGCCCATGGCGATGTCAGGATCAAACGTTATTATTCTAAGGTTACCAATTCATGGCGGCGGTTTTACATCTATGCGCCGCCGGGATACGACAACACGAGTGAAAAATACCCGGTGCTGTATTTATTGCATGGTGGCGGTGAAGATGAAAGAGGATGGGCCACCCAGGGAAAAACTGATCTGATCATGGATAACCTGATCGCAGAAAAGAAGGCTAAGCCCATGTTGATTGTTATGGTTGATGGTAACCTTGGTTCCGGTGGCCTGGCCGGATTTGGCGAACAGACCCTGCGCATGTTTGAGAACGAATTAAAGACATCGGTGATTCCGTTCGTTGAATCAAACTTCCGGGCTGAAGTGAATGCTTCTGGTCGTGCCCTTGCAGGTTTGTCCATGGGTGGCTTGCAGACTTTATATGCCGGGATAAAAAACACGGATATGTTTTCAAGTCTCGGGGTATTCAGTTCAGGTTGGTTCGCCAATCAGCCTGCGATCTCTGACCCGCAGTACCAGTTCATCAAAACAAACGCTGCAACCATCAACCAAAATCTTAAGTCACTTTGGATTTCAATGGGTGGCAAAAGCGATATAGCTTATAACAATTGCCAGGTGATGATGAAGAAATTTGATGAGCTTGGTTTAAAGTATACCTATAGCGAATACCCCGGTGGACATACCTGGCCGGTTTGGCGAAATAACCTGTACAATTTTGCGCAGGTGTTGTTTAAATAACCTGGCCATTGGAAGGAGGCCGTATTGCCGGAAGTACTTCCAGAATCGGTGTATTAAGACAACAAATCCACATTGAATGTTTCTGTTTAGTCAAAGGTTGAAGAAACAGATCCGGCAGATGCTTATTTATCATCGTCCTTAGCAGATGCCTATTTATCTTTTTGCTTAAAGGTTTAAGTAACGGATATTATTCTGTCTTCAAAGAATCGACCGGGTTAATCATTCCCGCTTTAACGGCCTGGAAGCTGACTGTCACAAGCGCAATCGTCATCGCCACTAATGCTGCTATTGCGAACATTACCCAGCTGATATCCACCTTGTAAGCAAATTCTTCCAGCCATTTGTTGCCAACTATCCAGGCCAATGGGGCTGAAATAACAAAAGCAATCGCCACAAGTTTCAGAAATTCCATGGATAGCAATCGGGCAATGCTGGTGACACTCGCTCCAAGCACCTTGCGAACACCGATCTCCTTGCTTCTTTGTTGTGCACTGAACGCGGCAAGTCCGAACAAGCCGAGGCAGGAAATGAAAATAGCTATTGCCGTGAATAAATTGATGATCCTTGACAGGGTGTTCTCCGCTTCGTATTGCTGCTGAACTACCTGGTCAAGGAACGAGTAAGAAAATGGTTCCTCAGGAATGTTCTTTTTCCAGGCAGCTTCAATGTTTGACAATAAGTCCTTATAGTTGACAGAATTCGTGCTGGCTATAATGGTTGGCCAGATATTATCCTGGGGTTTCCGCTTCCAAACAAGAAAATTACTTACTTCTTTATGGAGTGAAGAATAGTTGAAATCATTCATCACACCCACTATCTCTTCGACACGATCCTGGTTATCGTAAATCAAAGTGCCCGGTGCAGTCTGGGCATTAAGATTCAGTTTTTTCATCATTGACTCGTTGATCAACACCTTTGCTGAGTCGGTCGGCAGGAAATCGCGGCCAGCAATGAGCTTTATGCCATTCGCTTTCACAAAATGTTCATCACTGATAACAAAGTTTGTAATTCTCGAATCGGCATCCTTTTCGCCTTTCAGAAAAAATCCGTTGGAATAGAACAATGGATTTCCCAGGTATTTGCTGGCATTGCTGACTACCTCCACACCCGCAATCTTGCGTAAATCATCGATGAATGCCGGAATGTGAGCCCTGGCGGCATCAGTATTAAAATTGAAAATCAGCCGTTGTTGTTTTTCAAACCCGAGATCTTTATTTTTCAAATAATTCAGCTGGCTGTACATGATGATAATTCCGATGATCAGTGTGATTGATAATACAAACTGAAATACGACCAACGTTTTTCTTATGCCTATTGCTGATACATGGTTTGAAAAATTTCCCTTGATCACCTTTATGGCATTGAAAGCAGAAAGATAAAATGCCGGGTAGCTTCCGGCCAACAACCCGGTGACAAAGACTATTGCCATTAGCAGCAGGATTACCTTAGTATCTATCAAATAAGACAGTGAAATATTGGCTTCTGTTACTTTGTTGAGGAACGGCATGAGGATGATCAGTAAGGGGATAGCTACAATCACACTCAGCATCGAGATCAGGAATGATTCACTCATAAACTGCTGCACCAGTTGCCGTTTTTCCGCCCCGATCACTTTTCTTACGCCCACTTCTTTTGCTCTCTTTGATGCCCTTGCAGTGGAGAGATTCATGAAATTAATGCAGGCAATTACTTGAATTAAGATCGCTATGACTGATAGAAAAGTGAGGAAGGTAGCGCTGACCGGCTTTGAGTATTTATAGCCTTCCAGTTGATTGTCGGTATGAATGTCGGTAAGCGATTGCAAAAACAGCCGCTGCTCTGTACCTGAAGTTTTTAATTGTTGTCCCGCATACCGGTTAACGAATGCGGGGAACTTTTTCTCGATCGAAGCCACGGAGGTTCCTGGCCTCAGTTTCAGATAGGTATCAATATAGCCGTTTCTTACCCAGCTGTCGGTATGCAGAACGTAGTCGCCGGTTCCACCACTGTTCATGGTAATAAATACATCCGCCTGTAAATGTGATTTACCCAGGCTTTCATCAACTACTCCTTTTACAGTAAATTCATCCTTCCCATTTACATTTTCCATCGTGATGGTTTTGCCAACAGGATCCTGTTTGCCAAATATTTTTTCCGCGACAGATTGAAGCAGTACTATTGAGTGAGGTTCTATCAATGAGGTTTCTTTTTTGCCGTAAACAAAGTGATAGTTGAACACGTCAAAAAATACAGAGTCAACATAAACTGCTCTGTTTTCGAACACTGATTTATCCTGGAAACGAAACAGGTGTTTGTCAATACCCAACATCGGCACCACCCTCGTGTATTGCAGCACTTCTTCGAAGTCTTTTTTCAGCAGGGGTGCTATCGGGGCTACCACCGAGGATCGCATCGATACAGTTCCTTCGCTGGTCTTTTTTAGTTCTGCGCCAACCCTGAAAATATCATCAGCGTTGTGATGGTGTTTGTCGAACTGGTATTGCTCCCTGACGTACAGGAGAATGTAGAGGCAGCAAAGCGTACCAATGGAAAGTCCCGCAATATTGATGATACTGAAGGTCTTGTTCCTTGTAAGGAATCGGATGGTTGTTTTCAGATAGTTTTGAATCATTAGCTATGAGTTTATTTCGTGCAGGGCGTTATTAAAACGGACCCCGGACAGGGCTTACAAACAGCTCGCCAAAGCTATGCCGGAGATTAAGATATTGATTTCCAAATTGTTGTGTGGTATCGCATGGCAGCATGCGTGCGATTTTGATACAGGCGCTGTTCATTCTGAATACAGGTTGTGTCGTCCGGATTTAGCTATACATGATTCGAAGAAAATCCTTAGATACCTATACGTCGTCCCTGAGATCAGGCTGATTGTCGTATCGATACATAAGATCGCTATTTATCTTAGTTGTGAGTTCATTTTTTGAGACAGGGCCAGGGGGGTTGCTTTGTGGGAGCTATGTATTGTCCGGGTGCAATACATCCAGATCTGAGTATTGCGTTGGAAGGACTAAATTGGAAGCCTCACCCGGGAAGTACAGTGTTGGAAGCGCTATGTGGAACCGCTATGTGGAAGCGCCATGTTTGAAGCGCTATGTTGGAAGCACTATGTTGAAGCATCATGTTGAAGGTCTTTATGTCGGAGTATTCACGTCGAACCCATTCATGCGGTATTATTTATCTTAAAGAGTTATATGTTCAAAGCGCCTTATGTTGAAATCATTACTTAGTTTTCTTATTTCAATTCTTTGCGAACTTTGTCATAAATTAAGCTGCGATTTGCCATCATTAAAATATTTCATTTCATGACTTTAACAAATGTGTTCGCCAAGTCCGTTATCGTAGCAGGAGCTTCCCTCGTGATGTCCTATTTTTCAACAACCGTGCTGAAAGCGGACGTACCCCTGTCAGAACCGGCTGCAATCACTAGTATAAATGGAGCTTCTTCAATTGTAGCTTCGCCTGCGGTGGATGCTTCGACTTCCGTTCCAGCTTCGCCTGCCGTGGATGCTTCGTCATCCGTTCCAGCTGCGTCACGAGTTGTGACTTCGCAATCAAATGGTACATTAACTTCATCTGTTGCGGAAGCTGGGTTGGGTGCTTCATCAGCAACTGTTGCGGGACCTTCTGTACTCGTATTTTCAAAAACCACGGGTTACCGGCATAAGTCCATCGAAGCCGGTAAGGCGGCATTTACAAAAATGGCAGGGGAAAAGAAGTTTGAAGTAGAGTTTACTGAGGATGCCGGTCAGTTTACTGCGGATAACCTAAAGCGTTTCAAAGCTGTCGTGTTTCTCAACACAACCGGTGATGTGCTTAATAATGATCAGCAGGCGGTGTTTGAAAAGTTTATACAGGGTGGAGGTGGCTACCTCGGGATTCATTCGGCCACAGATTGTGAGTATGACTGGCCATGGTATGGAAAACTGGCGGGTGCTTATTTCCTGAGCCATCCTGGACCCAAAAACGTATTGAATGGAAAGTTTTATGTTGTTGATAAGAACCATCCTTCGACTAAGGGCATGCCTGCGGAGTTTGAACGCAGTGATGAGTTTTACAGTTTCAAGCAGATAAATCCGGCAATCAAAGTCCTGATAAAGATTGATGAGAAATCATACGAGGGAGGAAAAAACGGCGACAATCATCCCATGAGTTGGTACCATGATTATGATGGCGGCCGGGCTTTTTATACCGCAATGGGTCACACTGATGAAACCTTCAGCGAGCCCTTGTTTCTGAATCACGTATATGCAGGCTTGCAGTATGTCATTGGCAAATGACTACCATGACATCGCCAAACGATGATAACGGGCAGTGACACGTATCGATATCGCGAATCGATGATAACGGGCAGTGACACGTATCGATATCGCGAATCGATGATAACGGGCAGTGACACGTATGGATATCGCGAAAGTATGATATCGGGTAACGACTCCTATGATATCAATTTGTATCCGGATAGCTAATTGATATCAGAATAGCTGATTTGTATCAGGATACCTGAATTTTCAAAATGGCTGGTCTTTACTTATCAACTCATGACTGGCTGGTACCTAACCGGTTTCGATTTGCCGTTTTTTAATAATGACCACTATTTTAGTCAAAATACCCCCCTTTTGACCGGAATAGCGGTCATTTTTGTAAATGACCACTATTTCAGCCAATACACTCCCAGTTTGACCGGAATAGCGGTCATTTTTTAAATCGGTGAAAAAAGATCTGACAGGGGAACATTCCAGCTTATGCCTAAAAGAAATCATTTGACATCAAGCTTTGAGAAGAAGTTCTGACTTCAAGCTTTAAGATGAAGTTTTGACATCAAGCGTGGACATTAAGTTTTGACTTCAAGCTTTGAGATCAAGCCAAGCCAAAGTGGGTAATGTAAAACATGAACCTGGCATTACATAAAAGACCGCTGTTGGGACTCGCTCCTTAATCACATCGCCATAATTTCTGCGACGCTATCATTATTGCGACGCTATCATTATCGCGTCGCTATCACTACTGCTCCACTACAATTACTGCTCCGCTATAACTATGAATTCCATTTTTTGCAGTCGCACCCTGATGGTCCGAAGATCACCATGCGAATCACTCAGGTCGGGAAGTGTGCCAGCTATGGAAAAAGGAAAAAGAATTTCCCATGGCCTACCATGATTATGAAGATTTTTATCAACCAAAACATCCGCGACCACAGGATCCGAAACACTGGTATTCGCCACCACCACAATTTCACGGTTGTTCAGCACCCGTGAAAATGCAACCACCCCACCCGCAGCCGGCGAGTGTCTGAATGCACCTCCATTTTCGGCGCATGGCCGGAAATATTGCCGCCCATATCGAAGGGCAGGTTGGACAGACCTGAACAAACTCAACTCCTGCAGGAAGACATATAAGTCAGCCTCTGTATCGAATATACCCGGCCTGCCCCACATCGCTTCACGTGCAAACTCGCGGTTGCTGCCGGAGCCGGTCAAACCCTGTTCCATGCCATAATAAACAGAAGGAATTCCCTGCATACACATCATGCAGGTCAGCGCCATCTTTGTCTGTTCTGGAAATGCCGGGTTATGAAACCGGTAATTCTGATCATGGTTATCCAGGAAAGTAACGTAATGACGGCCGGCATCCCCATGCGAGCTTACAATCTTCCGAAGCGTCTCCAAACGATAATCAAAGTGATCGGATAAAGCGCGCGGTGCCGAGAAGCCCTTGCAGACTGCCTCCAATCGTTTTTTCATCGGGAAGTCGATCGCAGCATCAACCCCTACAAACTGATCTCGGTTTTCTGTATCACGACCGACAAAGGTTGCAATCTTTGATTCATCGTCATCCTGCCAGACTTCACCAAAAGTGAAAAAGTTTTTCTTCCCTATAGAAAGCGCATACTCACGCATCGCGTTGCCAAATACCCGCGCAAATGCCGCCTCCACATATTGCAGCGTATCGATCCGGAAACCATCCAGATCGAATTTAGCAATGAGGTATTGATAGGCTGTGATCAGGTGATTGCGAACCGGGTAGATGGAAGTGCCGGGAATAAGATAATCCGTTACCAGCTCTTTCATGCCGGTGAAATCGCCCCGCGATCCATCTTCGCCCTTGCGCCGGAAGAAATCATTTCGCTGTAACTCTTTCGGCCATACCACACCGTTAGCTGGTGGAGTGGAAATGTCTGAAATGTCTTTCCAATCGCCGCGGGCCTGACCGTTCTCATCCCGCCAAAAGATATCATATTCGCCATTTTCTTTCCATGGCGCAGTATCCCGCGCACCCTCGTAGTTAAAAATGTTTGCCGCATGGTTAAGTACAATATCAAGGATAACATACATGCCCTGCGCATGAATTTCATCTACCAATTCCCGGAATTGTTTGTCAGCTAACCCGGGTTCGGTCAGTGCCGCTTCCGGGTCGTCGCAAAATCTTGGCTCTATCCGGATAAAATCAAGTGTTCCATACCCGCCCCAGTAATCATTGAACCATTGCGGGTTCATTAACACCGGCGAGATCCATATCGCGCCTACCCCCAGGCTTTTCAGATAAGGCAACTGCTGCCGGATACCTGAAAAATTTCCACCCTGGTATGGTAAACAGGGATAGATATCAGGAACAGGTGGACCAGCAGGATTATTGAACCGGTCGACCAGCAGGAAATAAATCCAATGATCGCGCCAGTCGGCCGGCGAAGGAAAAGGATAGGAGATGTTGACACCTGAGTTTGTCTGCGTAACCACAGGCTTAGCTTTCATCGTTTCGAGTACGGACTGGCTATCTAATGAACTTGACATAGCTAGACGTTTAGGATGAAGGGTTGCAAATGTAATTTCCGGGATGGTATTATTTGGTATGGTGAATTGGTAATGTCTGAAACCATAAAGGACATCACTGAGCAGGCAGGCGAACGTTTATTGAATTTACCAAAATTCTACCGCAGCAGCAAAAATGTAATATGAAATGTTGTTGCCGAGGGAATTCAAATAATAGACTCACATGTACCAGAACTTGTAGCCTCGCTTTAAAAGTATTTACGAATTCCACCTGGTCGCAAATAACCCGCTAACAAGTCAGGATCACACCCGGAAAATCAAAGTCGCTGATAATAGCTTTGGGTTGTTAACGGAATCAAATCAATGAACAATCATTTCTAAAAAATTAATACCATGAAAAAGACAAAAGTTATTTTTTGGATCGCGACAGTGATTATTTTTTTGTTTGAGGGAGTAATGCCTGCATTGACCTCTCAGACAGAACTTGCGAAAGAAGGCATCAGGCATCTCGGTTATCCCGAATATTTCGGCCGTGTCCTGGTTATCTTTAAGATCCTTGGTGTACTTGCATTAATAATACCCCAGGTTCCTGATCGCATCAAGCAATGGGCGTATGCGGGCTTTGCTTTCAACTTTATCTTTGCCTTTATCAGTACTGCGGTAGTTGACGGAATAAACCCCCTCACTTTTTTCCCGCTTGTCATCTTTGGAATTCTGATCGCTTCATACCTGGCTTATGAGAAATTGAAAAAGGGAACAAACAGCGTTAGGTCAGCAATAAAATCAAGCGGAAATGTATTGTCCGGCGTGCCTCAATAACCGGACTCGTTCGTCACTAACACGACTCGAGTCAATAACGCGACTAGTGTCAATAACACGACCCGCGTCAATAAAACGACTGGTACGTCGATAAAACGACTCTGGCCTGCCTCATCAACAGATTAAAACATTGTTTTTAGCTTGCCCTGGCAGATCCTTTTTTACAATTGACTGAAAAGAAATAACTCAAAACGGTCATACAATTGTCCTTACATATTTGCGTCTGTTGAAATGTATTGCCGTACTCATCAATATTTACTTGCCTTCGTTTCGCGATAAAATATGTATTTACCCTTAATCACTTGCAAGTAGAAAATTCCTGTTGTAGTTTGGCACGATCATTACCCTAATTTGAATACTGGACGTTCCCATACCGTAAGAGCAGTTTTTGTACTGACAATGTTTTTAGCCCTGAAAAATATATCATTTGGCCAGGGCAGGGTTGTGGTAAATGAGTTCATGTCGTGGTCGGGATGTAACACTACAAGTGAATTTATCGAGCTGCTGAATTTTGGACCGGGTCCCATGAACATAGGATGTTATGTAGTTACCAATGGCCAGTACTCTGTCACCATTCCAACCAATACAATACTTCAACCCGGTGAATATTATGTGCTTGCCGGCCAGAACGTGCTGGCGCAGGATTGCGGTAACACCGACAGTGCCGTTACTGTTGACCTCAATTGGACAACATGCAATTGTACAAATGTTTCCATTCCAACTACGGGCGACGGGTTCCTGAAAAACGGCGGGGGCGCGAACGAAAAAGTGGTGTTGCTGTCTCCCTCTGGTACGGTGATGGATGCGGTGTCAAGATCAACTCCTTCTGCATCTGCAACAATAACAACTTCTTCAGTTGGCGGAACTTGTACTTCCTCCACATTTGATCTCGACCTGATGGCCATTTCTTACGAAGTCATAGGCATTGCCACGGGTATCGATAACAGTTATTCAAGACGTGTTGACGGTGACTGCGGATGGGTGAAAACGACCGACATCAGTGCCGGTGCACCAAACAAGACGGGTAGCACTGCTTCTGCAACCTATTCTTTTACCACGCTGAACGCATCTCAGTGTAGTGGAACAACCGGTACGATTTCGATTGGCGTTAGCGCTGATAACCTCTCTTCACTGTTTCCGATGACCTATGTGCTTGCATATGATCTCAATGATAATAATATTTTTGAAAGCACGGACATCTATACTTCAGGTTCGGATAATAGTTCGCCGTCCATTGATATCAATAACCTGCCGTATGGGCGATACCGGATAACGGTGGGATCATCGCTGGGTTGCAATCTTCAATCATTTGACTTTTTTATTTTCAACTGTTATGGTATTATCCTGCCTAACCGGGTCATTACCTTTAAACAGGAAGCAACAAGGGACAACAAGCGATGGTTCAACGCATCCATTGCAGGCCTTGACAGTTTGAAATTGGTTATTCTTGAGGCAAAGTCTGGCGGAGAATTTAAAGCCGTGAATTCATTTTTACCGAATACTTTCAGGGACGGCGTACCAACCAGCATATCGGCACCGATAACGGATGCTCTTCAATACCGCCTCCGGCTCATCAGCAGGTCGAATGCCGACTACTATTCGGCCGTTCTGCAGGTAAACGATGAGATGATAAAGGATGTTCGCCTGTTGCCAAATCCTGTTGGGGCGAGTACTTCTCTCAGTGTTACCTCACCTGCCGGCGGTCGGTCTGCCCTTAGGGTCACTAACACCTTAGGACAAACGATGCTAAGCGAATCCATCATGCTGAAGCCTGGCAAAAACCTGTTGCCAATCAGGACCGGCAATCTTCCCGTCGGATTATATCAGCTAACCGTGGACGGAAGTTCGTTGAAGGATCGGGTGACGATCTTATTCCGGAAAGATTAATACCTCCTAAAGTCAGGCGCCGGGCTCTCCGTATATCTGAGTATAAAAAACTCTTTGGCTTGCCGATTTGAATTTCATAAAGACCCTCGTTCATAATCCTGCATATCGAATCCTTATTCTTATGTACGGTGTTCCCACTTTACAAGTCCTTTGCCATTTAGCTATCGCATGGTTATCTTACAAGTTGCATCCACGTATGGCTATCGCGTCCATCTAACATAGCAGGATGAATTGTGCGATTTGTATTCTTAAATCTGTAATTGTATTTACGTTTGCGTAGTTATGATAAAAGCTACAGCTTCAGACAAGCCGCTGGTGCTTGATATTTTGTCTGCCTCATTTGACGACAACAAAAGCGTTAATGCAGTAGTACAGCAGGATCGTCACCGCCTGCAGCGGATTCGTGGGCTGATGGATTATTCCTATAAATACTGTAATGCCTTTGGTGAAGTCTGGCTTTCGAATAACAGGCAAGCTTGTGCCATGCTGATGTTCCCTGATCAAAAGCGCAGTAAGATTCAAACACTCGGGTGGGACCTGAAGCTTGCAATGAAGGTGATAGGTATTAGCCGGATAAGAAGCGTCCTGGAAAGAGAAGCAAAGATAAAGTCCAACCATCCATCCACCCCTTTTGCTTATTTATGGTTTATTGGCGTGAGCCCTGGTGCCTAGGGAAAAGGAGTTGGCAGCAATTTCCTGCGGGAAATTATCATGGAATGCGAGAGAAAAAAACGGCCGGTTTATCTTGAAACTTCCGTAGAGCGCAACTTATCATTTTATGCGAAAGACGGATTCGAAATTTACGGGAAACTTCATTTTGGCTACCCACTTTACCTGTTGAGGAGATAAGGATCGCAAGCCGATAATTAACCACGGAACTAAAGATTGAAATAATTCCCCCCTGGTTCAGATGAGATTGCAGGCTGGAAATTACCATGATTGTTATTTTTTTTTCAGATATCATTTGCTGGCAATTAATTAACTTACGCATGAGGTTTTTTATTAAATCCTTCTCCGCGCCCTCGTTCCTTTATCTCCACAATAAATTATTTACATATGCGGAAGTATATCTTGTCTTTACTAGCAGCCGCTCTTACTTTGCTGAGTCAACCTTTAATCGCACAAACGCCCGATACGCCTGCATTGGGACTGGCTGGCGATAACCTCGACCTCTACGCTGTGCTGGATCTTTTTCAAAAGTCAAAAACCATTGAAGAATTTGAAAAAGCGTTGAACGAGCAGAAAACCGGGATCAATAACC
Source organism: Flavitalea antarctica (assembly GCF_054461535.1). Classification (NCBI taxonomy): domain Bacteria; kingdom Pseudomonadati; phylum Bacteroidota; class Chitinophagia; order Chitinophagales; family Chitinophagaceae; genus Flavitalea; species Flavitalea antarctica. The sequence continues at coordinate 77,692 of NZ_JBTLQG010000026.1, read as the reverse complement.
TGGATCTCGACCTCGATAAAAAAGTTGATTTCATTAAGGTGGTCACGAAAGGAGAAAAAGGTGATTCTTCATTTCAGTTTATCCTACAGGTGGCAGTAAGTAAAACGGAAACACAGGATGTAGCAGTTATTTTGTTGGACAAAATAAAGGGTAAGGTGTCTTTGCAAATGGTTGGTGATGAAGAATTATATGGAAAGGATTATGTGATAGAACCCAAAACAACAACTCCTTCTGTTACTGCTAACCCGGCTTATGTGGGGCCCGAGCCGGTAGTGGTGAATGTACCGGCCAAAACGGTGGTAGTTGTGGAGTCTGCCCCGATCGTACAGTATGTGTATTCCCCTGCCTATGTGCCTTATGTTCCACCTTACTATTATGGATTTTATCCGCCATATTTTGCTGCGTTTACAGTGATGGCAGTGGGCATATACCGGCATAACCATTATCATTATCACGGTGGGTATCATGGGGGTCATTACGGTGGGGGTAATACTGTGATCATTAACAACAACAATAATTTCAATAATTATAACAACAATAAGATGCGGTCGAACACGGTATCTGATAACCGGGCCAGGGGTAACTATGGAAATGGATCAACCGGCAACAGGGCGGGTACAAGGCCTTCTGTTTCCGGCGGACCGGCATCAGGTGCATCAAATCGCCCCGGTGCTTCTACCCGGCCTTCAACCGGCACGGGTGGTGCCGGTGCAAACCGTCCTTCGACCGGAGTGGGTGGGTCCGCTGCTACCCGTCCTTCCACAGGAACGGGAGCAGGGGCATCACGGCCTACTGCCGGCACCGGCGCAACCAACGGAGCATCTAACCGGTTGTCGGGCGGATCATCCTATTCACGTCCATCGACATCAAATACTTCTTCGATGGGATCGTCTGGAAGAACCCGTAGCAGCGGTGGTTATGGTGGTGGCGGTGGTGGAATGAGAGGCGGCGGCGGTGGTGGCGGCCGGAGACGATAACATGACTGTTATTTATTGAAGCGGTTTATCCGATGCACTCATATCTCTCACAGAGACATATTTGCCATTCCTTTTCTCAAATAAGCTCATATAGTTTCCTGTATTCACCGGCTTATCTGTAGAATCAACTACTGTGAAATAACCAAATTCAACCACCTGGATCCCGTCATTCGATACAAATACCTCGTTGGTTTTGAAACTGATCTTATTGGTGTTTGAAACCAGGTCCGATTTCAGATAGTCAACAATTGCTTTTTTGCCAACTAATGGTGCCCTGTTTTGGTAAAAACTGATTGCATCATCGGCATAATATCCGATCTCTTTCATTATACCGGCATTATAGGTTGCAGCAAATTCATCCTCCTTAGCCTGGATTTCCTTTTTTATTTGTTCTTTGTCGACAGCGGGGGCGGCTACAGGTTCTTCTTTAACAGGTTCTTCTGTAGTAGAATTACAAGCGGCCATAGAAGCGAAAATAACTGCCAGGCCTAAGTTCTTGACGAAACTATTTTTCATAATAGAATTATTAAGGGCATAGTTGAAGGTAAAATGAATTTGTGGAATTCGCAAAATGTGTTGAGGCGATAGCTGAGACAAGAGCAAGCGAGTTCCATGTTCGTTATTGTTGTTCTACTGTTTTAACCCATCGTTCATATTGTTCCTTCAGCCTCGAAACAATATCCGGCATTTTTAAGGCAAGATTGATTTGTTCGGCGCTATCAGACTTCAGGTTGATGAGCATAAAACTTTTTTGTTCCAACTCGTTTTTATCTGATTGTATCGGTGCATGCATCAGCTTCCAATCGCCTTCGCGAACTGCCCATTGCGGATTTTCCTTGCTTCCCCCGCTTTGCCAATAAAATAGTTTATGTGGCGATGGCTTGTCTGCGGATGCGATGATTGTGCTGATATCAAACCCATCGATCTTCTTCCCAGGCAATGAGAGTCCACAATATTTAGCGAGAGTCGGAAACCAATCGAGATTGGTAGCAAACTGTGTTCTCACGGTATTTTTTGGCAGATGTTTAGGCCAGCTGATGATTGCCGGCACCTTAATTCCGCCTTCAAACACAGAGAATTTTGAACCTCGTAATCCGGTTGCTGATCCACCGCCACCAAAGGTCCTGATCTCCTGTGAGTACCCATGATCAGATTGAAAAATGACAATGGTGTTTTCAGTCAGCCCAAGTAGATCCAGTTTATTCAACAGCTTGCCTACCCTTTCATCCATAGAAGAAACAAATGCAGCGTATTCACGTCTTGGGGAAGGCGTATTCTTGTAGTGATCCAGCCATTTCTGATCGCCCTGTAAGGGATAGTGAGGGGTGTTTAAAGCGAAGTAAATAAAAAATGGCTGCTGTTTATTTTGCTCCATAAACATACCGGCTTCCTCCACCATCAGGTCCGGAAAATATTTGCCGGGTTCATAAATTTCTTTGCCATTGCGCCATAAATCATGACGGTTAGGTCCGTCCCAATAAAAGAAATGGGAAAAGTTGTCAATGCATCCTCCCATAAATCCAAAAGAATGATCGAATCCTTGTTGATTCGGCATAGTTTCCCTGGAATAGCCAACATGCCACTTACCAATATGCGCAGTTTTATAACCACCCGCCTTAAACAGTTCGCCCATGGTAACCTGTTCGCCGGGCATGCCGGCGATGCCCTCGTTTGAAGAGGCATTACTTGCAAGGCCGGCTCTTTGTGGATATCTGCCGGTTAAAAGTGCAGCCCTCGAAGGTGAACAAACCGGCGCCGCTGCATAGAATTGTGAGAACCGGACCCCATTTGCTGCGAGCTTGTCAAGATTAGGCGTGAACAGGTCCTTTGATCCGTAGCAGTTTAGATCAGACACTCCCTGGTCGTCCGACAGGATAAAAATTACATTGGGCCGGACAGACTGCGCCGCCGCGGGAGTTTGCAGCAAAAAGACAAAGGCCGAAGTAGCTATAAAGGCTGTTGATTTTTTGAAACAAATATGGTTTAACTCCATGGTGAACATTTCTTTTTAGACAAATATGTTTTAACCCTATGTTGAAGATTTCGTTAAGCAAATATGTTTTACTCCATGATGAAGGTGTCTTTAAAACAACTTGTTTTAACTCCGTGCCGAAGATTTCGTTTAAGCAAATATGTTTTGCCTCCATGCCGAAGATGTCTTTCAAACAACTTGTTTTAACTCCATGTCGAAAACTTCTTTGAAGTAATATGTTTAAGTCCCTGACCAGGATTTCTTTGTTTCAAAAATAAGGGAAGCCTGATTAATCCAACGGTGTAGCCGGTTCATTATGCTGTAATTCCAGTATTCTGTTAACTACAAGTAAACTTTTTAGAAACGATGCTTTTTGAACTTTTGGAAATGATCCCTTTTGATTAATTCGGAAATGATGCTTTTTGGAAATGGATTCTTGTGATCATTTGGGGAACGATGCTTTTTGGAAATGATCTCTTGTGATCAACCGGGAAACGATGGTTTTTGAAAATGATCCCTTTTGATTATTTCGGAAATGATGCTTTTTGGTAATGATCACTTTTGATCATTTTGGAAATGATGCTTTTTGGTTATGATCTCTTGTGATCAACCGGGAAACTATGGTTTTTGAAAATGATACCTTTGATCATTTTGGAAACGATACTTTTTCAACTTTCGGGAACACTCCCTTGAAATCGCCGAACTCATAAGCAATTTCGGGTTGAACAGCAAATGACCGCTATTCCGGTCATCCCCGCCTATGGTTGACTGAAATAGCGGTCATTTTAAAATTCCTGCAAAATAAAACCCCGGCCGGGATAGCCAGAAAGGATTGAAGGTGCCGTTGAGAAGATAACCCACAGGTCCGCCCAAGGATTGAAGGTGCCGTTGAGAAGGTAACCCACAGGTCCGCCCATTTAATATTCTAGGAGCCTGATCAAATGAGCCCGCTAAATATTTTTTACAGGCTCAAAAAAAATTTCAAAAGAACCCGGGACCCGACCGGGGAAGAAACGGCCGAAGAGGATTGTAAGGAACCCGTCATACCAGGGTCGCCTGCACGAGCTTCTCGATATCAAACTTCCGCATTTGCATAAATGCTTTTGCCGCTTTGCCTGCCTTGTTTGGGTCAGTCATCACCTTGCTTAAAATGTTTGGTATCACTTGCCATGACACACCAAACTTATCTTTGAGCCAGCCGCACATGCTCTCTTCGCCACCCTCGGTTAATTTGTTCCAGTAATAGTCAATTTCCTCCTGGGTCTCGCAATGGATAGTCAGCGAAACACCCTCCGTAAAAGTGAAGGCATGCGCCTGCGCAGATTCCATAAACATAAACTTCTGGCCATTCAACCCAAGCTGCGCATGTTTCACTTTTCCTTCAATATCAGGTGCTTCATTACTGCCATATCGTAAGATACCATCCAGCTCAGCGTTTTTGAATACGGAAGAATAGTAATTGATCGCTTCTTCGGCACGCCCGTATTGATTTCCCACAAATAACAGGCAGGGCGTCATTTTCTGGCCCACATCCTCAATCTTGCCAAGAGAAAACTGCCAGGAAATGCCAAATTTATCGTTGAGCCATCCATACTTTTCGCTCCAGTCGTACTTCTGCAAACCCATCAACACCTTGCCTTCCCTGGAAAACGCCTCCCAGAGTGCATCAATCTCTTCCGGTGTTTCGCAGATGTAAAAGAATGATATCGACGCGTTCGGCTGGTACTTTGGACCGCCATCCAAAAGGGTAATCGTTTGTCCGGAAACTTCGATCTCACTCACAATGGGTGACTGTGAAACGATCTTCGCATTTTTAAAATGATTGGTATAAAATGTTGCTGCTTCTTTTGCCTGGTTGTTAAACCAAAGGCAGGGAGTGATTTGCTGTTTCATGCTTTAAAGTTTATAGATGCAAGCTAGCTTGTCGATAAAAGATGACATTGTATAAAACCGACATTATTCTTTTCTCTTCAAACCAAACCGGAGGTAGTCATTCGGGGTGGTATCCGTAAATTCTTTGAAGGAACGGATATAATGACTCTGATCAAAATAATTATTTGAATAAGCAACATCTGTCTGCTTCTCAAAATGATTGCCTTTCAATTGCGAAAAAGCGAAATAGAACTGGCAGATCCTCCTGTACTGGTTGGCAGTGATGCCGGTATATTGTTTGAAGATCCGCTGAAAGGTCCTTTCCGTAAGATTCAACGTGGTGAGAATTTCGCCCAGGACCTCCGTATCTGAATCCTGGATAATCTTGTCCGTTGCAAACTGTATGATCTCACATTCTTTTTTATTAGCCTCCAGCTGGGTTACCAGGAAATGGTTAAGGATGCCAAGCTTTTCTTCCGTTGAACGGGCATGTATAAGCTGGAGACTCAGCGCCATCGATTTCTGCGCGTTCCACAATGGAAGTTCAACAGGCTGGTCCTTTAGCTTCTTTGCAGGAATTTTAAAGAGCGGTGCTAATGAAAAAGGGCGGAATAAAAAGGCGATCAATGTCGTATTCTCATCTATGTTCCATCTTTCGTCCGGGATAGAATGACCATAGATCATTAGTTGATGGGAGGAAGTATCATCTGCCTGATAAAAAAATGCAGGCATGCCATTGGAGAACAGTGGCAGATCGGATGGTTTAAACCGTGGATTGCCGTTAACAACCAGCACAGTCTGGACGTAATTACTCAACAATGGATCAGGCTTTTGATAAGAGTATGTCATCCGATAATGTTTTCCTTCTCAGTTAACGCATATTCATCTGGCCCAGGCGGCGGCAGCTTATCTGGTATCAACATGCACCAATAAGATGAGCACAAAACAAGTGTTCCGGTTTTTCCTATGCCGCAATCAAATGTACAAATAACCATCAGACGGCGAAGGCAACTTGCAACCGAGCCCGTGTTTCCAGGCCCGGCAGCCTGACAGTCCTGATATTCACGGCTGCGAAACAGGTTCAATTGCGCCGACGGAACAACGCTTCTCATGCTGTAAACTTCGTTCATGGCCCGCTATAACCGTTTGTAAAAAATAAGCTGATTTTTGCGATGGCTTTTCTCTACCTGGCAGATCCTTTCCTCAAGACATGAAACATTTCTATAATTTTAATTGTCATTACTCCACAAATACCTGTCGCAATGAATCTATTCAAACATTTTGGCAGCACGATTATAACTCTTGCTTTGAGTTTCCTGTTAAGCAACCCAGCTACCGCGCATAACGGGAAAATCGCTTATGCATATCCGTTAAAAAACATCAAGGTAGATGGCGTTTTCAACGACTGGCCGAAAGACTTAAAAAAATACTTTCTTGAAACAAAGTTATCTGAATCAAAACCCAAAAACGATTCGGACTTTTCAGGATTTTTCCAGGTGGGATACGCTCTCGAAAACCGCTCGATGTATGTTGCACTGACCATAAACGATGACGATTTTATGGAAGACACTTCGGAAAATGTGCGATTCAATACGCAGGATTGCTTCGAGCTTTGCCTGGATGCAAGACACCTTACTTCCGGCTCGGGCGTTGCCGCCTTCATGTTCAGCAAAAAGCTTCGGAATCTAAATCTTTCCGCTTTTGACCCCTTTGCAAAAACGGCATCATGGAATATCATGGAAGTAGCCACCCAGCGGAAAGGGAGTATGAGATACTATGAATGGCGCGTAAGCCTTGGGGAACAGCTGGTTGTCGGAAAATCCATTGGGCTGGATTTCCAGTTTTTTGACAAGGATGCTGACGGTAGTTTTACCATCAATGCCTGGGGCAAAGGCGGGTCAAAGATCCGGATACCGGGAAGTCTCGGAGATGTAATATTCCTGGCAAAGGAACCAGGCTTTTCAACGATTTCCGGTGATGTTCAATGGGACCGCGACCTGAAACTGGCACTGCCCGAGACGATTCGCCTTAAATCAGTAAAGGATGAAAAGATGTGGATGACAACAGCCATTGACAGCCTCGGTCATTATTCGGCGACTGTTCCTCCTGGCAGTTATGAACTGACCTTGCCAGATCCTTATATTCATCGCGGGAACAAAACGTTTTCTACCATTCAAAAAAAATCAATCCCCATAAATACCAAATCCGGCCAGGCTTTCAGCGCAGAAAAAATACTTATCGCCGGGGACCCGGTACCTGATCTGCTACCAGCCAAAGGCATCCTTCAGCAGTTCGATGCCACGACGGCAAAGCAGGTCGATGACTTTGTTGAAACCTATCAGCAATACTTCAACATCCCTGGTGTTTCGCTTGCACTGATCAAAGACGGAAAACTGGTTTATCATAAAACCTATGGGGTCAAAAATACCATGACCGGTGAGAAGGTGGATGACAACACGCTGTTCGAGGCGGCTTCCGTTACCAAGCCTGTGTTTTCTTTTGCTGTGCAGCGCCTGGCCGAGCGGGGCATCATCGATCTTGACAGGCCATTATATCTATACTTGCCTTATCCTGATATCGCGCACGATGAAAGGTATAAGCTGATCACCGCAAAACATGTACTCACGCATCGTACCGGCTTTCCAAACTGGCGGTGGATGAATAACGATGGAAAACTCAACATCAGGTTTACACCCGGCACCAGTTACAATTATTCGGGTGAAGGCTTTGAATACCTAAAAATGGTGGTCGAAAAAATTACGGGAAAAAAAGTTGAGCAGGTACTACAAGAAGAAGTGATTGAGCCGGTGGGCTTATATCACACTTTTTTTTCCCGGAATGATTCATTGAGGCGGTTTGTGGCAAACGGGCACTTCGACATGATCCCCACCTTTGACGAGCTACCCGACAATCCTGGAATGGCTTATTCCATGCACACCGAAGCGAAAATCTTCACAAGATTTATGATTTACATGCTGGAGCAAAAAGGATTAACACAGAAAAGTTATGATACTATTTTCAGCAGGCAATCTGATTATAACTTTGATGCAGATGATGAGAAGCCAACCTATCCTGAATACATGGGAATGAGTCTTGAAATCCGGGAAACTCCCTTTGGAAAATCATTTGGTCATGGCGGGAATAACGGCGATTTCAAATGTCAGTTCGAAGCATACAAGGACCTTCGATCGGGCTATGTGGTATTCACCAATTCGAACACGGCCGATCCGTTACTGCGGGCAATGCGAGAGTTACTGGTTGAAGGCAGGGACGTTAAAGCGAGGAAATGATTTTTCATCGGTTTCAACACATTTTTAGAGCATTTGAAGCATTCATCCACATAATCAGTTATTTCATTTTCTAACTTCCCTAAAAAAAATCTTAGTTATGAAAAAAACAATTGTTACGCTGTTGCTTGTAATGACATCCGGCATTGTATTCGCACAACTGGCAAACTCCAAATGGAAAGGAACACTGCGGGGAGAAAATCCACAGGATGTAATATTTGATTTTCGGAAAGATACTGCAGTCGTTTATGCAGTGGAAGACAATTCTCATGTTGAAACCATGACCTATACGGTGAAAGACATGGTGCTCTCGTTGCTGAAAATCGAAGGCATCAGCGATTGCGATAACAGTTCCCCGGGTAAGTACAGGATCTCACTGGCCGGCGAAGTTTTATACCTCAAGATGGTAGAAGATAATTGTCCCGACCGGTACGAAGCGATCGATTCCATAAAATGGGTTAAATGGACAGACCGACCCGCAGCAAAAGCGAGTACTGGTTTTCTGCAAAAGGACACTAAGAGATACGAGTCGAACTCTCAGGCTCGATTTGAGATGTTTTCACAGAACAAACATCTTTATGCCATGAAAAAGGAAAATGACGAATGATAAAATCCTGTTCCCGGACAGGGAGCGAAGACGATCTGTTATTCAAATTTTTTTGGCTGATATTGTTATCGCGAACTCATTACTACCGTCTAAGATAACAACTAAGGAAACATGATATAGCACAGTAGCCAGGTTGAAAATTGTTGGCATTTTCTCCTGGCTACTCATTTTATCCGGACCTCCAATTTTCAAATGGTTCTTTTTTACTTGTATCCAAAAATGAGTTAGCCATCGAGACTAATTGACTTTCGGAAATACCAATCTTCCACGGTTCACCTTTGATCAATTCAATGTTGGGCTTCAGCCGGTAAAATGTATGGCCCGTTGACATACTATTGCTCGTTGACATACTATTGCTTGCTGACATATTATTGGTCGTTGACACAGTATTGCCCTTTGACATACTGTCGGAATTCCCATGCGCTTCAACAACTGCTCCTTTGTTCCATTGATCAACGAGGTCTTTATCAGTTAGTGGATCACCATAATTTCCTTTCTCTATAGTATCTATGCAGTCAAAATAAATGTTTAAAGCAAACTCTGCTGTGACAGGGTTTTGTAAAAGTGCCGCTAGTTCCTCACCCTCAATCTTGTTATATAACGGGTTCATAAATCTAAGGGTAACCAGTTTTGTGACCCAGCTCAGACCAGGCTTGTCCGTCATAGTTCGGATCCCCGAAACACCCCGTTTGTAATCCGGTGGCTCACCAGTTTCAGGGGGAGGAATTTCATCCAGGGCAAACGAAGATCCATCAAACTCATCCGTACTGAAAAGTATCTTCAGGTATTCTATATGCTGCGGCCAGTTATAAAGACGCACAGCATCAGGCAGCCGTTTTACCAGATTGCCACCGGCCAGTGGTAAACTCAAAGGAATGCCTGGTTCCAGCTTAAATACAGCGGGGTTAACCAGATCAAGGTTAGATCCAAACCAGGTCGACAAGTACGGAATACAGCCATAAAGGGGAACGTTCAACTTGTTGGTAATCGTTATGCTCAAAGCGGTTTGCCATTTCTTGTCTACAAGTTCGTATAGCAGTAATTGTTCGTCTTTGCTGCTGCCAGGCGACGCATACTTTCCCTGTTGAAGCTGGTGTATCAGAATATCAACTGAGTCAGATGTGATAGCCGGGGAAGTTAACTCATTGGACAGGTTTTTTATAAATTCCCATTTCGCGATCTGTAAAAGTTGATTCAGTATTAATTCCTTCGCATCAGCCCGGTTTAATAGAACCTGGCTGCAAACTGGTCGGTACTTTTCATTGGGTTTGGTTATATGAATAAATTTCTCCGGGGCCCGCACCACGTAGTCAGAAGCCTCTTCATCGTCTTCCAGGATAAACGAACTAACCGGATCCCGGGCGATCTGCATCATTATCTCTTTGCCAGCTACAATCAAATCAGCATTGTCCAAAAAAAGCTTTATCTTTTTTGAAAGTAGTTCTTCAACATATACGAGATAAACTTTTGTTTTATCAATCTCAGATTCAGGGCTTATTAATGTATAGTCAGTTTTTAATGATGTCGCCTTTGCTTTGCAAATCATCTCTTTTGATTCAATATCCAATAGCTGCAAGGAACTGATATTGCCGGTCAACCCATGGATAGCTCCGAGGTTCAGCAACCAGCCCGAATTTCTGTTAAAGACCACTTCGGCGAACTTCGATTTGCCCCCGGTTTTTCTATTCAGGAAGTTGGTGTATAAGCCACTTTCTGCGCCACCTGCGACATAAATTTTTGGTACCTGTTCATATATAACCCGCAGATATTGCCTTAACCGGCTTCTCAATGAATAATATGTGATGTTACCTTGAACCGAATTCAACACCTCAAGCAGGGCTTTTGTGAATACACCTTCCCCTGCAACTTCTACGGCCGATTGATTTGACTCACAAGCGGAAAGCTGTATATGAACACCTTCCGGAATTGCTTCATTCTCTCCCTTGTCCATTACATCATCCCTGCTGATCTCATGACTGAAAACGAAGTCATTCCATTGTCTTTGTGCAAATACATACGGGATTTTCTTTTCTATTGGAAGAACTGTTTCTAAGGCTTCGAAGCCAGCCCCCCGCGTGTTTTCGCCGGAATGACAACAGTCGGACACGGCAACGATATGTGGCCCACCCCGGTGGATCTTGTTTATTAGATATCTTAGTTCTTTATCGGCCAGCAAAGAGCCGCCTTGCATACCGGGATCAGGGGCGCAAACAAGGCATTCAAGTTTTTCATCATGTTCTGCCCGCCAAACCTTATCTGCATGTTCCTGTGCACCATGCCCGGAGAAATAAAGAAAAGCAACATCGCCAATTTTGGCTTTTGTAAGATGCGTTGAAATCGCATTGACCAGGCCGCGCTTTGTTGCATGTTCGTTCAGTAGAATCTGAGCGTGAACTTCAAAGTCTTTGAGTTGATCCAGATACATTTTGATCTTGAAGGCATCGTCTACGCATCCTTTGAGCGGAGGAAAATTGAGCATGCCACCCTCTGCCTCCAGGCCTTCATACCTGTTAATACCAACAATAACAGCAAATAACCCGGGTTTTCCTGGCAGCACATGTGCGGAGTCGTCAGAAGATGACCTTTGGCTTTCGGGATCAGCAGATTGCTCAACGTTTGTATGTTGCATGCCCGCCATGACGATTGAATATTACATCTGGATATACATACTGGTGAGTAAAAATAAGTTCCTGGTAATCTATCATGCTGTTGGTGAAAGCGTCATGTTCTGCCCGTCTTTCCATAATTCCAGGATCGCCGGTTGATCGGGAAACTCAGCCTGGACCAGCGTTTTTGCCTGTTGGAAAGTCTCATCAGGAGCCATTCCTTCGCTAAGCCCCCTGTAAAACTTCTGAGAAAACATTATCGCTTTAGGATCTGAGATAGCTGCATTCATGCCAATTACAAACAGTCCCTGCTCAGAAATCGCTTTCGCCTGTCCCGCAGCATAACAGGCATTCAACACAACACAATCCGCATACATATTCACGCCTTTAAAAACTTCCTTCAGAACGTCTTCACTTACCACGTGATATTTGTTTGCGCTTGTTGAAAAAACAAGGCTTTTGTCGGTGCCATGACCAGAGAAATGTATGATGGTCGGCCTGAACTTGTTTTTTTCTATCATAAAGCGCTCCAGCGTTGCCGCCATCAGGGGAAGCAGCAGCTCTATTGAGTCGCGTTTGCTGCCGCTCTCAATAGCCTCCTTTATCTTTTGAAATTCAAAATCCACCTGCAACGGTATTGCGCCGATTGGCGCAGAAGCGACATATAAGATGCTGGTTTTATTCCCTGGGCGCGCAACTCCTAAAAAGTCGCTGATTTTTTTTTGGATGGCTGGTGGTTCCCGTTCCAGGAAGTAGAACAGCGCATCCCATATTCTTGCGATGCCTGTTGTATATGTGTCATAGGTGATTACTCCCCTGAACCAGTCTGATAGCAGCGTATTGTAAGAAATGAGATTCAGCCTGTAGTGCTGGTTAGGCGGCTTAGTTAACTGGATAAGGTTCTGGAGATTTTCTCCGAGGTTCCTGTTTTGTAGAATATCGATAACATCGTCCATGATCCGGATGGTTTAGAGTGTTACTTGATAATCATCGAGGATTTTCTGCATCTGGTCCCCTGTTGGCAGGCTTTTATGTATCCAGGAGTAGGCAGACTCAAAATTTGCAAGGTTGATGATATCATATTTATTGTCAAAAATGCAAAGACGGTTATTGAGCACATAGTAAAAGACATTTCCATTCCGCGAAAATTGAAATAAATCGTTTGCCGTGATCTGGAGACGTGTTTTTACCCGCAAATCAGCGTCAAGCAGGTAAAGAAAATTGTCCGTCGTCTGAACCAGCATTGCATTTCTCTTATCGTTATACTGGAATGAGCTGATCTCTTTCTGCAGGGAAATCCGGGTTGCCTGCGAGGATCTTAGATGGTATCTCAGCATTTCCATATCTGGTTTTTTTGAACCAGCAGAGTCAATCCGGCCTATCAAGTAAACAGTTTCGTTGTCAGCATCAAAACCGATGACTGAAGCTTTTGGGATAACGTACACTATTGATCCGGTGTTCAGATCAACAAAAAAAGCAGAGTCAGCGGTTCTCGCCATGGCCATCGTTTGTTGATTGTTAACCATCACGTGTTCAATCCTGTTATGAACCCAATAGCTGCGTTCGGTATACCTCTGGCCTTCTGCATAATTTCGTATGACAAGGTTTCCTTTTCGTATATAAACCGCCGAGCCATTGGGAGTAAATTCTCCGAAGTATACATCGCTGATGGAATCCTTCAATAATCCGTTTTCATCACGAACTTCAATGAATGGACGAACAACAGACTTCCACTGGCCTATCATGATATGTTTTCCATCTCTTGAAAGGCTTGTCGTCATTTCTGTATTTAGATATTTCAATTCTTTGTCCGCTGACCAGATGCCAACTTTTTCTGTCGACCCCTCCGCGTTTTTTTCCACCAGTGGAATGAGGAGGTTCCCGGTGAAAGTAATCCTCACCCTTTTTAAATCAGATGACAAATCCGGAAGGCTGCCGTATCCAATAGGGTCAAAAAGACTTCGCCCTTTTCCTAATGGAACCGAAACCAGGGTCTGCTCTTTGTCCATGTCGTAAATAATAAATGAGTCACCTTTTGAGGTGGTTTCAGATAGATCCTTGTATACCACTATAACCAGGTGAGTTTTATTCAGGAAATACGCATAAGAAGCTTTTTTGAAATTCATAAAGTATGTACTCCGTATGCCCATAGCCGTGATATTGCCAATATCATTAACCACCACATATTTTCCATCAAAGCTGAGGTCGACATCCTGGGGCCGCAACTGTGTATTGGTGAGCATCCGGTCATGAATGCTCAGCCTCGCCTGGATATCGGGCGAATGAATTAAATCGGATAACTTCTTCTCGATTTTCGCATTGGCAGCATCATCGTTCCATGCCTTTTTATAGAGATAATTTGTCAGGGCTACAGCATGGTATTTGTTTTTGATAGAATCCACATTAAATCCAATGTAAACCAGTCCCTGGTAGCGGTTTGACAATCGCCAGAGATAGACTGCAGTCGATGCCAGAATCAAAATCACCCCCGCAGCAACAGCAAATGTCAACCAATACTTTTTGACCCGTTCATTCAAAGTATGCTGATGCGCACTTTTGGAAAGTTGTTGAACAACCGGGCGGAAGGCATCTTTGAGAATGAGCCGGTTATCCTTATGTTGGTCCGAAGCAGAGTAATCTACTTTCGTTAATAAATCGCAGTTCTTTAACAGCGCGAATTCTATAGGGTTATCATTCTGGGTTAGCCCGGTCTCCACCCGCTCAGCGTCGGATAGGTCATAGATGATTTCTTTTAGTCGCTGATCGTCTTTGCTTTGAAAACGATTAAGTACCGTTGCAACATATGATTGTATTTTGGTTTCAAGTCTCCCTATTATGTTAGCCGCAATCATTATTGGCTGAACAAGGGAGTCATGCGAAATTTCGAAACTTTTTCCGTTCACCGAATTGGTTTCAACCCTGATTATTTTTTTATCGACGAGCGTTGCCAGCGTCTGTTTGCAGATCCCTATTTCCTGGACAAACACGTAGTCGAGGGATATCCTGTTCTTCGAGATCGGGTCAATTAATTTCTTTTCTATAAAATATCTCGCTGCAAGTCTCTCACCGACCTCTTTAATCGAATTGATGGTATCTGAATAATAGTTTTGAATAAACTCGCTAAGAAAATTTTCCTTATTATTAATTCCGCCGTATTGGAATATCACATCTTCATTAAGCTCAAACTCCCCGGACACCTTTTGGTCGGCGGCGAATTTAATAGCTACTTCTTCGAGCTTGCTGCAAATTATCTGCATTTCGAAGGTCTCGACTTTCCTTATTTCATCTTTTGTATAGGAGAGAAAATCGATAATTTTTTGCAGAAGTCCTGGCTCGATGGTGAAGGGCGGGCAGAGGTCTTTTTTCTCAAGTTTCGCAGGTTCGATAATGGCTTCCCTCACTTGTGGAAGTTGCATCCTGCGAAGCTTGTAAGTATTATTCAGGAAATTCGGAAGATAGCCTTTGAGGTAGGTCAGGTAGGTGAAACGATCAGAACGGATAGAAAAAACCATCTTGACGGGCAAATCCTTATTCAGGATTGCAAATTCCTCTTTATGATTGGCGTCAATTGTCTGGCATTGTGTTAGAATCGATTGTTGTGCGTCCTCCGGGATACGGTTTTGAATCACATCGAATAGTTCCTTTCCAAAATCCTGCACCTGCTCCCTTGGGTAGGTAAACAATTCTTCAAACTGGTCAAAGACCAGGATGTAAAGCTTATCAATCGCTATTTCAAAGGCTCCATTAACAGTGGTCTGTGAAAGCCCGGGATCAGGCATGGTATCGGCATGCATGGGCAAACCAACCTTCTCCGTTTCCATACTATCGGCATGCAATTTTTTTAAGAGACTCCAGGCTGATACATGATTTTCGGGAAGGATGCCTTCCAGGTACGATCCTTTGGATAATTGGTATATCTGTAATGTTTTAAGAAGGGTATCCTTCGGAGTTATCCCCCGGGATTTGTCATAATTGTAAAGGCGGATTTTGATGATCTCTGCATTGGAGATCGCCACGATATTTGGTATGATACCAGCATTGATCAAAGAGGATTTACCATATCCTGACTTACCCTGGAGTACCGTTGTTCTGTTATTCAATATCAGGGTGGTCAGGAACTCCGTTTCATTTTTCCTCCCAAAAAACATCTCGTGGTCCTCATATAGGAATGGCCTGGGACCTGGATATCGTCTAAGATTTGACATATCATTCCATTTAGAATTTATTCATCAGGCTGCAATTCTCCCAGGAGTTTTTCGATAATGGTAAGCAGCGCCTGTACTACCCCGATAGCTTCGGTAACAAAAATATCCTGTGTCATCACTTTTGAGTTAACCTTCGCCTGCAGTGTGTTGTAATATATGGTTTGACCTATAAATTCTGTTTTCGCTTCGCCCTGGTAGCCAAGTTTTCGATAGCCCTTGAAAAAGCTCTCAAGACTTTGATCTACGGGCTGATGGAGAGATTCATCCCGCCAGGTCTTGAAAAATTCAATCTGTTCAACGGTAAGACTTGCAGGTTGCGCAGTATGATTTAAACGCTGCCGCGGTTTGGCCTTCAGCTTGTTGACTAAACATTCGGTACTTGTCTGCCGGAATGGAATAAAGCGGAGAGGATATTTGTTCAGGTCGTCAATCGAATCCATGTTTTCAAGCCTCCTTGTATCGTCAAGACAAACGAAGCCATTTATGCTGCCCCTGGACCTGTTGTTGCTGATAAACTGATTTAACTTCCGTATGAGTATGGGAATATACCATTTACTCATGTCAAAACCGAGGAATAGAAATGCATTAGCCTTACCAATTATGTCTTTCAGACGAAGTGGTATCTGGGCGTCTGCATTGATCAGGTTTAGCAGGAAATCATACAACGAATCATAATCAACAATAAGAGAATTGAGGTCCCTCCGATCACCAAATATGTTATAGATCAGAGGTTTTTTGGAATATTCTTCCTCGGCAGTTGCGTGCTGGTTTATGTTTCCCTTCCTGTTGAAATATTGGAAATTATAGGTGTCATCGACCGCATTCGCATCGTGAAGAAACAGGTCAAATGAAAATGATATGATAGACTGAAAGCCTATTTTTACCAGGCTGTCATAAATTGTACTGCGGTTCGTGTCTTTGAAATATTCACTGATCCCTGCCATGATATGGGCATTGTCTGAACCGTCAGACTTTTTCGATACGCATAGATTATCAAACTCATCATCCAGTTTTATATCATAGCGTTCAGTGAGAAATGCCTTCAGCTCGGTATGCACCCGGTTTCCTTTGTCGTCGCGGCCAAACAGCGGCCCCAACAGTAAAACGCAGGCATCGTTGGAGATAAAAGAGTTGAGAAGGTCCAGGTTGGCATTCTCCGGGGACTGAATTGTTTTAATTGGTACTTCTTGTAATAAGCTCATAAAACAAGGTTTAAGGTATGCTCTGACATACAAGGCTAAATCCATAAAGGCCGGTACGGATAATGTGAAAAGCGCGTGTATATGATTAATTCCAGGTGCGGGAGAGTTCCAGACTTTTACTGATCTTAAGTTGAATTACCAGGCTTGAATTTGTCAGAGGGAACAGCAAATAATGAAGGGCATCAGCGTATATTGAAGTTAAACCGATTTGTTGTAACCCCAAAGGGTGTTTCTACTTTTTTTAAAGCATGCAACGCCCGCCCTGACTATGGGCCCCACTCATAAATGAGACGTAATAATCACCATAACAGTAACAGTCGGGTCAGAACGACAACTCATCACGGGAGGGGCCATGATACCAGGCATCAATACAGATTTTCACTCACCCGTTTCTCAGCGTTGAACCCCGGATAATAATGTTACCCTTGATGATCTTTGTTTTTGGTTTGAAGTTTTCGCCGCTGAGGATCTGGTCGAAAAACAGCTGTGCCGCCGTTTCGCCCACCTGCAGGGTATTGGAATTATAAGTGGTCAGTCCGGGTTCAATCACTTCTCCCATCGGATCATTTCCAAAACCGGCTACGCAGATCTCCGAAGGAACGGGTATCCGCAGCTGTTTCAGATACCGCAAAGCGTGGATCGCGCATTTATCCGAGATAGAAAATATTGCATCCGGCCGCTCGGGCATGCTCAGCCAACGATCCACGTTGGTAATGACCGACTGTTGGGTAAAATCAGTATAAACGACCAGCTTATCATCGAACCGCAGGCCATGTTTCTTCAGGCTTTTCTGGTAGCCATACAACCGCTTGACGGTGATTCCCAGGTGGGGCGGTCCAATGATCAGGGCAATCCTTTTGCAACCCTGAGCCACAAGATGATCAGTCATTTCCTCCGCACCCTTCACATCTTCCGCCATAACCTTCGATGTCTCCGTTTCCATACATACCCGGTGGAAATGCACAATGGGAATTCCCTTATTCATATGCACCTTGATGTGTTCATAAGAAGATGTTTCCAGGGAATGGCAGATCAGCAGACCATCGATCCAGTTGCGCATCAATGCCTGGATATTATCCACCTCGGTATTATGGGATTCGTTCGACTGGCAGATCATCACCTTATAACCATACCTGTTCGCGACATGCTGAATGCCTGATAGCATGATCGAAAAAAAAGTTGTCTCCAGGTTCGGGATGATCACACCGATAATATTGGTCTGCTTTTTTGCAAAGCTCTGCGCAAATAAATTGGGCTGGTAATCCATCTTTACCGCCAGTGCCTTGATCGCTTCCTTGGTTTCAAAACTGATATCTGCATGGTTACGCAGAGCCCGGGAAACAGTGGAGTTTGATACTCCGATTGCCTTCGCTATATCTATAATAGTCGTCTGGTGAACTATCTGTCGCCCCGATGGTTTTTTGCCCTCGTGATGCAGGGTAAAATGGTAGTTACATTCCTTACAATAAAACCGCTGCTTACCCCTTACAAATCCCGACCTTAGCACAGTTTCAGCCTTTTCACACTTATTGCATTTTACTCTTGGCATATGGCAAAACAGGGGGATTGTAACAAAAAAATATTAGCTATCACAAACGTTTGTGCAAACGAAACCGATAGATAAATACAAGATACGGAATCTTCGGAAGATACGTTGGATTAAAAGAATTGATAGTTTTATAGCGGGTTCATGAAGAGATTCATGATAACCAACGATTGTAAAACCTCAAACGACCGCTATATGATGAAACGCGTCTTTCAGATCGCTTTATGGATGCTTGCGCTATGCGCTCCAGGTATCCTCTCCGCCCAGGTGCAGCCAACAGTAATCAAGGGCAAGGTAACAACCGCCACGGGTGCTCCCATAGAAGCCGCCAGTGTTGTTAACAAAACAACCACTAAGGGAACTGCCACCAACGCTGCCGGTGAATTCAGTATTACTGCTTCTCCCGGCGATGAACTAACGGTTACTGCAACCGGTCACAACCCATTCGAAATCAAGTTAAAGGATGAAACCTTTATTGAGGCGAACCTTAAGCCTTTGGACGGCTCGCTCGGTGAAGTTGTGGTTGTGGGTTATGGTACCCAGCGCCGCCGGGAAACCACCGGTGCAATTGCTTCAATCAAAGCCACAGAACTTACACAAACGCCGATAGCGAATGTCGCACAGGGTCTTCAGGCCCGGGTTTCCGGTGTGCAGATCAACCAGAACTCCGGTGCGCCCGGTGGTAATGTAAGCGTTCGCATACGGGGTACCAATTCCATCACCGGTACTTCTGAACCATTGTATGTTGTTGATGGAATCCAGATCTCGAACGGCGGTGGAATCACAGATGTGAGCCCCCTTTCTACCATCAATCCAAACGATATAGAATCTGTAGAGGTCCTGAAAGATGCATCTGCTTCCGCGATCTATGGTGCCCGTGCCGCGAATGGTGTGGTACTGATTACCACCAAGCGTGGTAAAAGTGGTGCAACCAGGGTTACCTTCGACAGCTATTTCGGAGTGCAGAAAGTCAGCAAAACACTGCCCGTATTGAATGCTGCTGATTTTGCAACGCTTGATAATGAAGTCTTCCGCAACAATTTCTATCCCGATCCCAAATCTCTTGGCGAAGGCGTTAACTGGCAGGACCTGATTTTCCAGGAAGCTCCGATGATGAATCACCAGCTCTCCATTACCGGTGGCAATGAAAAAACGCAGCTTGCTCTCTCATTAAACTATTTTGACCAGGATGGTATCATCATCAAATCAAATTTCAAAAGATACTCCGTTCGCCTCAACCTTGATCATCGCCTGAGTAGCAAGATCAAAATAGGGACAAGCATACTCGGATCCAATTCAATCAACTCCGGAATTCTAACCGGTTCGCAAAGCCAGGGTGATGGTCCCGCAGTTACAGGCAGTGTATTAGGTGCGGCAATCGGTGCACCTCCTACACTTCAGCCATACAAAGCCGACGGTACATTATTTCCTTTTGGTGAACAGGCAAACGGGCAATACCGCGAAGTAACTAATCCACTCGGCCTTGCAGAGATCCTGAATCGTACAACAATATTCAGAACCCTCGCTAATCTTTATGGGGAATGGGCAATTGTAAAAGGACTTACCTATCGCGCATCATTTAACGCAGATATACAAAACAGTCTGAACGATCAATACTCTCCGCGTTATATTATCAGTAGAACTGATCTGAATGATAACTCAGGAACAGGTGCCAAAAACAGTTCGTACGGTAATAACCTGCTGCACGAATCTATACTTACATATACCAGTGATTTTTCAGAGGATCATAGTTTGAAGTTTACCGGTGTGTATGCTTTCCAGAAAGAACAATTCAAGTTCAATAATATCTCGGCTTCAGGTTTTCCAAATGATGCCACTCAAAATGAAGCGGTACAGCTTGCATTAAACCGCACCGTGAACAGCGGCCGGAACAAACAGGAGCTTGAGTCATTTATGGGTCGTATCAACTATGGCTTCAAAGGCAAATACCTTGTTGATTTCACCGCGCGTTATGATGGATCCAGCAAGTTTGGAGCAAATCACAAACGTGGATTTTTTCCGGCCGTTTCAGCAGCCTGGAGAATCATCGATGAATCATTTATGGAAAGCCTGCCCTTTGTGACTGATCTGAAACTCCGCGCGAGCTATGGTATCACAGGTAATGCAGGTGGTATTTCTCCTTACCAGTCTTTAAGCACTGTGGCTTCAACCGGTAGCAACTACCAGTTCAATCATATTTATGCAACCGGCATCAATCCCACCGGTATTGCAAACCCGGACCTGAGATGGGAAAGATCACCGCAGATCAATGTGGGCCTCGACCTTGGCTTTTTCAATAATCATTTGAATATCGTGGTGGATGCTTACAAGAAAACAACTGAAGATCTTCTCTATATCAAAACCTTACCACTTTCATCCGGTTACACCAGTATCACCGGCAACTTCGCTTCACTTGAAAACAAGGGTATTGAGTTTGCTGTAAACGCCCTGATCCTGGATGGCGATTTCAAATGGAACGTTGCCGGCAATATGACCATCAACCGGAACAAAGTATTGGATCTTGATGGCGGTGTTACCCAGGAAAGATTTGTAACTAATTATACGATCTTAAAAGTTGGTCAGCCGCTGGGTATGTTCAAGACCTTCCAGTTCGAAGGAATCAACCAGACCGGCCAGGCAATTTTGCCGGGTTATGATGGACGCCTTGGTGGTCACCGCGTTTCAGACATTAATGGTGATAAGGTTATTTCTTCTGCCGATCAGCTGATCACCGGCAACCCAAATCCGGATTTCATTTTTGGATTCACAACTACGCTGTCTTATAAACGATTCGATTTTTCCGCTTTTCTTTCAGGATCCCAGGGTAATGATATCTATAACCTGAGTCGTCTTGCTTTTGAGAACCCGCTGGGACTTCGTAACCAGTTCGGAGGAATGGTTAATCGCTGGACGCCAACAAATCCAAGTAATCAATACGCAAGTGCAGCACAGGGTGGCCGGTTACCTTTAAGTGATGTGTTCCTGGAAGATGGATCATACGTACGTTGCAAAAACATAACCCTTGGTTATCGTTTCCCACCAATCAAAGGAGTTAATAATATCCGTATTTACGTCAGTGCAAATAACCTGTTTACGATTACAAACTATAGTGGCTTCGATCCCGAAGTGAACACTTTTGCCGGTTCAAATACACAGATCGGTATTGATAACCTGGTTTATCCACAGGCACGTTCAATTCTTGGCGGAATCCAGGTAACGTTCTAATGCTGTTTTGTAATCTTCAAAAAACAAAAACAATGAAATCTTTAAAATTCCCCATACTCATCGCGGCTTCGTCACTGGCCTTTTACTCCTGTTCAAAACTCGACGAAACCATCTACTCATCGATATACACAGAAGCTTTCTATAAAACGGCATCCGATGCAGAAAAAGGTCTGATTGCAGCTTATGGGCCCCTGGGTGATATGGCCAACGGTCCTGCGCTCACTGTACTGTCCGACTTCAGTAATGATCAGACTTACCCCCGCCCGGTGGTTGGAAGAAATACACTGACCTTGTTTACCTACGATGCAAACTATACTGTTCAGAAATCAAATGGACGGGTATTTGAATCTCCCCAGCAAGTGTGGTCTTCTTGTTATGACGGCATAGAAAAATCCAATTGGATCATTGAAAAGGTGCCTGACGCTACTATGGATGAGACACGAAAAAAACAAATCATAGGCGAAGCATATTTTCTCCGCGCGTTTTATCACTGGACACTCACCAAAAACTTTGGAGATGTACCAGTAAAAATAAAAGCGAGCGTAACAGAAGCCGAGGCTTATGTCGCCAAGAGTCCGAAAGCCGAAGTCTATAAACAAATTTATGCTGACCTCGATCTCGCCCTTGCTGCAGGTCTGGTTTCATACCCCACAGTTGAAAAGGGACGTCCTTCCAAAGAAGCAGTGAATGCTTTATACGCCAAGGCGGCATTATACAATGAAGATTGGGCAAGAGCATTATCGAAAGCGCGGGAAGTGATCACATCAGGCAAGTACCTGTTGATGCCGGATGTACGGGACGTATATCGTTATGACAAGGAAGATATCGCGAGGGTGGAAAATATCTGGGCGTTTGAGGCGGAGAGTTATACTCCAGGACGCCAGCACCAGCTGATGAGCCTTATGGGTCCGGTCGGTAGCGCCGCGCCTGACTATGGTAAAACAACTTTTGGATCAATGTTCGCTTACCAGTCATTTTTTGATTCGTTTAATCCTATTGATAAACGCCGCCAGTTGCTTGATACTAATTACACAACACGCACAGGTGCCATTATAGCGCAGAAAGATATTACGCCTATTACTACGAGAGGTGTACTGATAAAGAAATACCAGGATGCAAATTCTGTTGGGGGCGCAACGTCTGTGAATATACCATTGCTTCGCCTTGCCGACATATACCTGATTGCTGCAGAAGCTGAAGCCAGGTTGAACGGTGGCAGCAGCGCCGCGTACGGATTCATTAATACGGTGAGAACCCGTGCAGGTCTTTCTGACTTAGCTTCAGGTTTAAGCAAAGATGCCTTTATCGATGCAGTGTTGCAGGAGCGTTCATGGGAGTTGTTTGCTGAAGGAGATCGCTGGTATGATCTTACCCGGACAAATAAATTCCTTACCGAAATTCCAAAAGCGGTGAATAATGTTTTCCCAACACGTACACCACAGGCAAAACACAGATATTTCCCAATCCCGCAGGATGAGCTTAACGCAAATGACCTTTTGGAACAAAACCCCGACTGGAAATAAGCGTAATGGAGTGAAGAGTGGTGAGTTATGAGTGATGAGTAGTTGCGAGTAGTTGTTTCGATTTTTGGAAGAAACCTTAATGATGAAAGTTACCTCGAAGACGATAAGGCAACGGATGAAGATTAAGGGAGATGGAATAGCGATGATTGGTATAGCTGGCTGCGTGTGCATGCCTGTGATCATTATGCTGATGATGCTATCGAAAGAGAGCCGGGGGCAAACGAACAGCCGGCAGATTGAAAATGACAAGAAGGACACCAGGCCAAACATTATTCTGATTGTTGCTGACGATATGGGGTTTTCAGACCTTGGAATGATGGGGTCGGAGATAAACACACCAAACATCGATCAGCTTGCTGCCGGGGGATTAGTAATCACACAATTCTATAATGCAGGTCGTTGCTGTCCATCACGTGCGTCTTTGCTTACCGGGTTGTATTCACATAAGGCTGGTATCGGTGATATGACACAAAACCGCGGTTACCCGGCTTACCAGGGATATTTGAATAATAACTGTGTTACGTTGGCAGAAGTGTTGGGACAGGCAGGATATACAACTGCCATGACAGGTAAATGGCATGTAGGGGAGGAAAAGCCATACTGGCCACAACTCCGGGGCTTCAACAATTTTTATGGGTTGCCGCAGGGAGGTGGTGCCTACTTTTATCCCTTCCTCGTCAAAAGAGAGCTCTGGTTAAATGATAAGGCAATTACACCACCCGAAAATTTTTATTCAACAGAGGACTTCAACAATTATGCAGCAAATTTTATAGAGGATCAGCAGCATTCGAACAAACCATTTTTCTTATATCTCGCCCATATTGCACCTCATTTTCCGCTACAGGCAAAAGCAGAAGATATCGCAAAATACAGGGGCCGCTATAAAGAAGGATTCCAGGTGAACAGGAATAAACGGTGGATCCGACAACAAAAACTAGGGTTGTTTAAGAGAAATACAAATCAGGGAGTAGCAGATTCATTGGTGGAAGACTGGAACAGTTTAACAGCTGCACAACGTGATACATTCGACTTGAAAATGGCGACTTATGCGGCGCAGATCGAATCAATGGACAGGGGTATTGGTACTATTATCGCGAAGCTGAAAGAAACAAGTCAATTGAACAATACACTCATTTTGTTTTTTTCTGACAATGGTGGTGAAGCCGATAAAGCTTACCCGGTGCCGGGTGCTACAGGCCCGATAGGCTCTGCCAAAAGCTGGGTTTCCTATGGCCCATCCTGGGCATATGTAAGTAATACGCCATTTAGAAAATACAAAAAGTATGTGCAGGAAGGTGGGATCCGAACGCCGTTGATCGTTCACTATCCGGCAATGATCAAAAAAGCCAGGATTGAGAAAGAAGATGTTGGTCATGTTATCGATATCATGCCGACACTGTTGGATGTGGCCGGGGCGAAATACCCAAAGTCATACAAGGAAAATAAAATCATCCCTGTCCAGGGTTCCAGTCTCTTGCCAATTTTTACAAAAACGGAGCCTGGCAAACAAACCGAAAGCAAGGTATTGGACCGCACGCTGTTCTGGGAGCATGAGGGGAACCGGGCAGTACGCGACGGACATTGGAAGCTGGTTTCGACTTACCCGGCTGATAACTGGGAACTCTATGATCTGAAAAATGATCCTACTGAATTAAATGACCTGGCGAACACTCAGCCGGAACGCGCAAAACAATTGTTGAGTTTGTATGATAGCTGGGCAGATGAGAACAACGTGTTGCCATGGGATAAAATCATTAACAGAAAAAAATGAATGTACCGATGATCAGTATACCTACTATTAAGAAAAAGTATCGTGCGATTTTACTGCTTTGTTTGTGCCCACATCTTTTCTTCTGCGTAACATCAGTTGCACAAGGCAAAGCAGGTTTAAGCCTTGCCAACGAACATATCCGCATTTCATGGCAGAAAGGTGCTAAAGGATGGCAGATCAGCCAGCTTTCAGTGCGCAAGGGTCAGCAATGGATAGCCGCGGCGAACCCGACGGGAGAAAACACCTTGTTGTACTCAGCTGATATGCCGGCAAAAACCCCGGATACAATATTTCAAACAATCACCGGCGTCAATTTCCCTGAACCAATATACAGGTACCAGGTCAGGCAATGGGCTGAAAGTACCAATCCAATTTCGCTGAATACCGCGGGTAAAGCCTATCATTTCTTTCCTGCCGAAGCAACAAAGTCCGGTGAGAATAGGATTCAGTTCAAACACAATACAGACGTGGGCGTAGTGACAACGGAATGGAGCATAGATCCTGCTTTTCCAACGGATATCATTGTTAAACAAACACTCGCTGTCAAAACCCCTGGTTATTTTTCATTGGCCAGTCCAACACTTGCACCGGTAAGTGAAAGCAATCTCTCGTGGGCCACCGTTCCCGGTTATTTCCAGGGCAATAAAATGCAAAAAAACATTCCACTTGCTTATGCTTACGGGCATGGTATACCAACGCTACCTGTTATTTACCGGGAGCGATCTGCAAGTACTTTGTGTCCAATCATCAGTTCAAAAAACGGCATTACCTTTTCAGTGATACCTGAGCCGGGACTGGCACGTGACCCATGGGCAAAAGACACCAACACCCATGCAAACTGGTTCCTGGGTTTGTCACACAAAAACCGTAGGTCCGAATTAACGCCAACCATCTACTATCCTGTATTGGGTGAGCCCAAATCTTCTTTAAAAGCAGGGGAGGAGATCTCGTACACTTTCAGGTACAGTCTTAGCAGCGGCGATTGGTATAAAGCGCTTACTCACGCTGTGTATGATATTTACAAGTTTAAGGAATCGGTAAACATGCGACAGAACAGGCAGTCGCTTACTGCCCGAATTGAGGAGATGCATCGTTATCTTACCGATCCGGTTACTTCTATGTGGAACGTGGAAGATTACATGAACCTGAAGATTGGTGCGCAATCTTATCTCGGCGGTGTTGTAGGGTCCGATAAAGACGCTATGAAAAACTCAGACTATGGTGCAATGTGGATGCTGGCCTATGCCACGCAGGATAGTCTTTTAACGCGCAATCGGCTTCCATATGCACTCAATTTTAAATTAACACAACAGCAAACCGAGGAGGGATTTTTCAAAGGCGCTGCAGTGGGTCAATATTACCTGGCTAAAAAGAAAAAATTTGTGGAAGAATGGGGTGAGGTGGTGGAACCTATCGGGCTCACCTATTACACCATGCTGGATGTCGGTAACATGTTGTTATTTGAACCGGCCAACACGGTCTTAAAGGAGCGGTTGCGAATAGGTGCAGAATCTTTACTCAAGTGGCAAAAGCCTGATGGCAGCTGGGCCGTGGCTTATGACAGGCATACGGAGCAGGAGATCTATAAAGATATAAAGGACCTTCGTCCCACATTTTATGGACTCATCGTTGCTTATCGGATACTTAAAGACGAAAAATATCTGGCTGCAGCAAAAAAAGGTGCGGACTGGCTGATCAAAGAAGCGGTTAACACGGGAAGTTACCTGGGTGTTTGTGGTGATGCAAGATATGCGCCCGATTTCGCAACAGGTCAGTCTGCCCAGGCTTTCCTTGATCTTTTTGATATCACGAAGAACCAATCCTATAAAGATGCGGCTATAAAAACAGCCAGGGTGTACACTGCTTCCGTTTATACACACCCGGTGGCAAGTCGTCAAAAGAAAATGGTCAACGGCATTGAGCGGGAAGACTGGGAGATTACACAGTCAGGCCTGAGCTTCGAACATGGCGGCATATTTGGTTCGTCCAATGGAAACGGACCGATCACCCTCGCCAGTCATGCAGGTTTATTTGTCCGCATGTACCAGATCACAAAAGATACCCTGTTCCTTGACATGGCGCGTTCGGCAGCGATCGGCCGTGAGGGTTTTAATGATCCGGCAACAAGTGTTGCTTCTTATTACTGGCGGGCAATGAATAAGGGTGCAGGGCCTTATCCACACCATGCCTGGTGGCAGATCGGCTGGATCACGGATTACCTGTTATCCGAAGCGAATATGCGATCCGGCGGCCAGGTGACTTTTCCAAAAGGTTTTGTTACCCCAAAGGTTGGACCTCACCAGACTTACGGATTTGAAAACGGGAAGATCTTTGGCGATGTAGTTAAGTTAACTACCACGGAGGGTGTCGTTACCTGTGATAAACCACAGGTTGAATACCTGGTTGGTAAATCACCGGATAACAAAAAGATGTATTTGGTATTGATGAACAATAGCTCTTCACCAACTACAGGCTCATTAAGCTGGGGCGAAAAAGCGAAGTCATTTAAGACCATTGTCATGAAAGATCACACAGGAAAGAACCTTTCAAATGCAAACGCAAATACCAATACAGAAATTCATGTTGAACCATTTGGCTTGAAAGTGCTGGTGCTGGAATAGTAACAAATAAAATAACATTCATGAAATCATTGTTGATCTTGTTTTTCTCTTTTATCCTTTGTTCTTCCTTTGCACAGGATAAACAAAAAGCAACCGGGCCAGGGGTCGAATATGTGCACGGTGACTGGAAATTCAGGACTGATCCGAACGGCAGAGGCGAAACGGCTGGTTGGTTCTCTGCTTCATTAAATGATAGCGAATGGGACCTGATGAATGTGCCAGGTAACTGGGATCTGAAAAACGAATATGCAAACTATGTTGGGACCGCCTGGTACAGGAAAACCATTCCCGGAAAAGCCGCCTGGCAGGGTAAAACCGTCCGCCTCCATTTTGACGGGGTAAACTTTGAATCAAAGGTCTGGATAAACGGAAAGTTGGTTGGCTCCAATAATATTGGCTATCTCCCTTTCGAATTTGATGTTACAAAATTCCTCAGTCCTTCCGACTCAAACACAATCGTCGTAAGCTGTAATAATACGTTCCGCCTCGGGGCCGTATGGAACTGGGGTGGCATCAGGCGCCCGGTAAAACTAATTACTACCGCTAATGCCTACGTGAAAACGCAATACATTACTCCAACAGTTGATCTTGACAAAAAAACTGCCACGGTGGCCGTGCGTGTGTTACTTCAGAACAGTGGTGATAATGCGCAAAAGGTTGCCGGTGAGGTAATGTTATCAGCAGATAACGGGTTTAAAAGGGTGTTGCCATTTACGGTTGATGTAGAGGCTGGTAAATCTAATGATGTTATTGTGCGGACGAACCTGAAAAAAGAAGAGGTTCATCTCTGGAACTGCGACGATCCTTACCTGTATACCTCACGGGTTGTTATAAAAAATGGAAGCGGTGATGTCGCGGCTGGTGCAAGTGCAGCCGCCGGTACTGGCGTTCGTAATGGGATTGTAAACCGGTTTGGGCTTCGTAAAGTCGAAATAGATAACAAAAATTATGTCCTGAAATTAAATGGTGAGTCGATGCGGGTAATGGGTTTTAATCTCGTTCCGGATGATAGAACCACCGGCAGTACCTTGCCGGCCTGGCGCATCAGGCAGGATATCGATCTCATGAAATCCTTCGGTGCAAACCTGGCAAGGCTTACGCATTTGCCGATGCCGGATGAAATGTTTGACTATCTCGATGAAAAAGGGATCATGGTATTTCCCGAGATCCCGCTGTGGGGACTTGACCAGTTGGTGGATAAAAACAACCCTATCCCCAAACAATGGTTGCAAAAAATGACTGATGAATATTACAACCACGCATCTATAATCGGCTGGTGTGTTGGAAATGAAATCGGTGAATCAATGGGCGTGATGGAGTACGTGGAGGATGCGATCAAATATGTGAAATCCATCGATACTACCAGGCCCGGTGTGATGGTTAGCCACACTGCGCACCGCCAGAGGGACCCGATTCAGTATTCTGATCTTGGGCTCGTAAACGGATATGGTGTTGGAATTGGTGCAAGGGCAGATAAGATTCATGGACTACATCCGCAGAAAACTTTGTTTTATTCTGAATATGGATATAACCAGCTCGAGGAAGATCTTGATGGTGACGTTGATGCAAAGGGAATGATCGATTCAATCCGGTTCAAGCCATACCTGATTGGCGGGGCATTATGGACGTTCAATGACTATCGCAGCAGTTTTGTAGGTACCAAAGAGTTTTCCCAAAACCGGCCATGGGGCGTTGTGGATGTATTCAGGCGCAAAAAAAGAGCCTGGTACTCTTTCCGTAGAGAATATGCACCGATCAGGGGGGTAAAGATCACAACAATTGAATCCAACACAGGTTATGCGGCGAAGCTCAGCATCATGCCCCGCCAGAAACTTGACCTTCCGGCCTATTCCCTTAAGGATTATGTGTTGACCTGGGAAGCTTATTATGATTCCAATAAAATAGTGGACGGCGGTTTTGCGCGCCTCCCTGTTATTGTACCGGGTAGCGCTGATGTCGAACAACTTATAGCAATGAAATCCTTGCAGGGAGCCACCTCCCTGAAGATCGGGCTACTTTCGCCGGGCAACTACCTGGTCTTTGATACTACTGTTAATTTTAAATCTCCCGAGCCACCAGTTATCCTAAGCGCAATTGGAGTTCGCACAAAACTGAATGATACAACTGCCAATACCGGTGCCATCAGGATCTTCATAGACAGGCAGGATGAGGTAACATTGTATAAAGCAAAATATGGCGTGGACGATTTATCGCAGGAAACACCACTCACTTTGAACAGCCACATCGATATCCAAAAATTGGCGTTTAACAAGTCTTACCAGGTCGCCCTCGTTGCTGTAAATTCTTATGGTGAATCCAAAGCGGGACCGGTAAAAAATGTCGTAGTTGATCCCGGGTCTGCTCCACCGTTAGTTTACTATACCGAAGCTGCTGATCGCGGGTTTTTTGTGGGGTACAACACGGATAATGATGACTATGTCTTCAGGATTCAGTACACGCAGATAAAGGGGGATTATTCCAATGCGAAAATCTTACAGACCAATGCAAAAGGAGTGCTTTTTGTACCCGGACTTGAGAATGGGAAAGAATATTTCTTCAGGATGAGCCGCATTAAGGATAACAACTATACAACGGTATGGTCGGAGGAACAAAAAATAACACCTGATGGTAACCAGGTGCCGGTCTCTCCTGTGATCAGTGGTGTGATTCGTGGAGGAAACGAAGCGATCATTGTTTTTGAACCGGTAAAAAAAGCAATTGGTTATAGTGTTGAATACCGGCTGAAAGGCAATGCCGCCGCATGGAAGCGGATGGATGTCAATGCTGCTGAAATAAGCCATATCCGGGTGGCGGGGTTGCAGAATAAAGCTTATGAATTCAGGTTGGCTGCTTCAAACGCTTGTGGGCAGTCCGTTTTTACAGAAATCGTTTCGAAATAATCCGAAGCAATAATTTCAATCAGGTAATCCGAATGAATAATCTCAATGAGATATCCAAATGAATAATTTCAATGAGATAATCCGAATGAGATAAGCCAATTGAATAATCTCAATGAGATAATCCGAGTGAGATAAGCCAAATGAATACTCTCAATGAGGTAATCCACATGAGATAATCGAATGAGATAATCCAAATGAGATAATAGAATAATTACAGATAGGGGAATTAGATCCAATTACGCTTAATACAGTAAATTATGTTGAGGTCAGATAAAACACCGGGTAGAAGTTTGCCGGTCCAATCATTAGAGAGCGACCTGGTCGTTATTGGCGGCGGCCTTTCGGGAGTATGTTGTGCCATTACTGCGGCACGTGCCGGAACGAAAGTGGTCCTGGTGCAGGACCGGCCCGTGCTTGGCGGTAACTCGTCCAGCGAAGTAAGACTTTGGGTTCTTGGGGCAACCTCGCATATGGGAAACAACAATCGTTGGGCCAGGGAAGGAGGGGTAATAGACGAGATCCTTGTCGAAAACACTTACCGGAATCCCGAAGGCAATGCGATCATTTTTGATACCGTTTTGCTCGACAAGGTGGTGTCGGAACCGAATATCACCTTACTGCTGAACACCGCAGTTTACCAGGTCAATAAAAAAGACGAGCAAACCATTAGTTCGGTACGTGCTTTTTGCAGCCAGGCACAAAATGAATTTGAACTGAAAGCGCCATTGTTTTGCGATACTTCAGGCGATGGCGTCGTTGGATTCCTTGCCGGGGCCGCATTCAGGATGGGCGCGGAGGGCAAGGAAGAGTTTGGTGAGAAGTTTGCGCCGACAAAAGAATACGGCGAATTGCTTGGGCACTCGATATATTTTTATTCAAAGGATATCGGTGTGCCCGTTAAGTTTGTGCCACCATCCTTTGCATTAACCGACATCAGTAAGATACCGCGTTACCGGAGTTTTAATTCAAAAGAATATGGCTGCCGGCTCTGGTGGCTGGAATATGGTGGTCGCCTTGACACGGTTCATCAAACTGAAGAGATCAAATGGGAACTCTGGAAAGTCGTCTACGGCGTGTGGAACTATATCAAAAATTCCGGCGGTTTTCCCGAAGCTGAAAACCTGACCCTCGAATGGGTTGGTACCATTCCGGGCAAAAGAGAGAGTCGTCGTTTCGAAGGCGATTATATCTTAAAACAGCAGGATCTTGTTGAGCAAAGGCAATTTGATGATGCGGTGGCCTTTGGCGGCTGGAGCATAGATCTTCACCCGGCTGATGGTGTGTTCAGCGAAAAGCCCGGCTGCAACCAGTGGCATGTTAAGGGCATATACCAGATACCTTATCGTTGTTTGTATTCCCGTAATATCGATAACCTTTTTATCGCCGGTCGGATCATCAGTGCCAGTCATGTGGCATTTGGATCAACCCGGGTGATGGGAACAAGCGCTTATACCGGCCAGGCAGTTGGCCTTGCGGCGACTTTATGTAAGGAAAAAAATCTGCTGCCAAAAGATCTAGTCGGTAATGGCAATATGAATGAACTACAGGGCAGGTTATTGGCAAACGGTCATTATATCCCGGGAGTCCACCAGGTCCATGGCAAGAGTAAGGCGGATGGTAATGCCACAGCGGATGGCAATGTCAAAGCGAATGGCAATCCCACAGCGGATGGTAATGCCGAAGCGAATGGCAATGCCTCAGCGGATAACATTGCCAATCCTGACGTCCCTGTAAAAGGCGGGACAACAGACCTGGTGCAGCATGCTAGCCTTACTGCAAGCTCAGCATTGATTCTTCACGAGTTGCCTGAGAATGGTCCGCAGGTTGCGCTTGATGAATCTATGATGCAGATGGTGCCTCTCCGTTCGGGACATGTTCCGGAACTCGTTCTACATGCTTACGCTGAGTCTGCAACCGAACTCGAGGTTCAATTGAGACGAAGCTCAAACCAATTTAATCATACACCTGAAAACATCATTGAGAAACGGACCATTGCTCTTCATAATGGACGTAACTGCGTCCGCCTCAGCTTCGATCATCAATTTGCTGAAGACGGATATTTTTACCTCTGCCTGATGAAAAACCCGAAGGTAAAGGTATGTCGCTCGCGCAACCGGGTAACGGGTGTTTTATCGCTTTTCAACAGTATTAATGCTGCGGTTTCCAATTTCGGCAAACAGGAGCCAACAGAAGACATCGGCGTCGAAGCCTTTGAGTTCTGGTGTCCTAAACGCAGACCGGCCGGTGAAAACATGGCCTTGAAGTTTCTGAAACCGATTAATGTTTTTGAGGTTGAGAATATACGCAATGGCATAACCCGGCCAACCAATCTGCCCAATGCCTGGGTTGCAGATTTCTCAGACAAAACACCGGGGATAACCCTCGAATGGAAAGAGAAAACAACGATCAGCCAGGTTGTGCTCAGTTTCGATACCGACTTTGATCACCCGATGGAGTCAGTACTGATGACTCACCCGGAAAATATTATGCCTTTTTGTGTAAGGAATTATCGCCTGGAAGATGAGGAAGGAAATGTTTTGTATAAGAAGGAAGGAAATTATCAGACAAGAAATATCATAAACCTGGAGAAGCCTGTATCTGTGAAGAAGCTCACCTTACATATGGAAGCGCCATCTGAACACATCCCGGCTGCATTATTTGAAATAAGGTGTTATTGAGGTTGTCATCGGGAAATAAGGTGTTATTGAAGTTGTCATCGGGAAAAAGGTGTCATAAAGGTTGTCATCGGGAAATAAGGTATCATTGAGGCTGTCATCTTTTTAAAATTTGAATTAACAAAATCTGGCTAATATAAATCCGGCTTGACTGATGTCGATGGATCTTAACACATATCAATAGGACACAATCACTATCATAGGAATTTACAAATGAACATTGAACCTGAAACATGAATCCAGTAATAGATACCTACGTTATTGTAATCTTTTCCGTTTTTATCATGGTGATCGGTTTCCAGTTTTCACGGACCGGTAGAAACCTCAAATCATTTTTTGCCGGAGGCGAAGCAGTGCCCTGGTTCATTGGAGGTTTGTCATTGTTTATGAGTTTCTTTTCCGCAGGTACCTTTGTTGCCTGGGGTTCGATTGCTTATAAATATGGCTGGGTCGCTATCACTATTCAGTGGACCATGTGTATCGCCGGCATTATCGTTGGTTTTCTTATCGCACCAAAATGGAAGGCCACGGGAAACCTTACGGCAGCAGAGTTTATTAAAGAAAGACTCGGAGAGAAAGTACAGAAAAGCTTCATCTACATATTCATGTTTGTGTCGCTTTTTATCAAAGGTTCCGTGCTGTATTCTGTTTCGAGACTGGTGAGTTCTTCGCTTGATTTTCCACTCATGCCTACTACCCTGGTGCTCGGTATTTGTATGATTGCCTACACCGCAGTTGGCGGCCTGTGGGCAGTAATGGTCACTGATATTTTACAATTCGTGATCCTCACTGCTGCCGTGTTTATCATCATACCACTCGTATTTAAAGAGGCGGGCGGTGTCGATCAGTTCCTCGCTAAGGTGCCGGATGACTTCTTCAATATTTTCAACGGAGAATACACCTGGGCGTTTATGCTTGCGTTCGCCATGTATCACATTTTTTATATCGGTGGTAACTGGACGTTTGTTCAGAGATATACAAGTGTGGATACCCCTAAGTCTGCTTCCAAGGTTGCTTTTCTTTTTGCCGGACTATATATTGTGAGCCCGGTTTTGTGGATGATTCCGCCGATGGTATATCAATCTATAAATCCGGGTCTCGTTGGACTGGAGACTGAAAACGCTTACCTGATGGTCTGCAAGCAGGTATTACCCGCTGGCCTGATGGGACTGATGCTGACTGGAATGTACTTTTCAACTTCTGCCTCGGCAAATACCGCGCTGAATGTGGTATCCGCGGTGTTTACAAATGACATTTATAAAGGCACTTATAATCCAACAGCTACGGATAAAAAACTGATGCAGGTTGCCCGCATATCAAGCTGGCTTTTTGGCTTCGGAATGATACTTATTGGCCTGATGGTTCCTTATATAGGAGGTATCGTCGAGCTTACATTGAGTATTGGCGCCATCACCGGGGGACCGCTTCTCGCGCCTCCGATCTGGGCATTGTTTTCAAAACGCCTGAACGGTAGGGCAACGATTGTCATCACATTAGTGAGCTTATCGGTTAACCTCTTATTTAAGATCATTCTGCCGTTGGTGACGGGGTTGAAATTAAGTCGTGCCCAGGAAATGCTGGTGGGTGTGTTGTTGCCCGCATTGATGCTCGCTGCTTATGAATTATATGCGCGGAACAAGGGAATAGTCAGTGAAGAGTACACCGCATACCAGCAAATGCGCAAAACGCGTAAAGAACAGGCGCTGGCCGTTACCCAGGAAGAGGCTTATGAGATTAAAAAACAGAACAAGTTCGGTTTGAATGTGATTTCATTTTCCTTGTTGTTCATTGCACTGTTAATGTTTATCCTGAGTCTTGTGACTTCAAAAGGGGGAATTGTAGTTGGAAGTATTTCGGTAGTGATTTTGTTAAGCGCATTTATTCCATACTTCAAGGCAAAAAAGATATCGCTGGCTCCGGAGAAGATAGTGAAAGATCGAAAGTTGCCGCAGGCATTATAGGGCGTCTAAAATATCGGGCAGTGCGCTGACATATCTAAGAGGAACGCTAGCATATCTAAGAAGAACGCTGACATATATAAGCAGGCACCTACATATCTAAGCAGGACGCTAACATATCTAAGAAGAACGTTAACATATCTAAGAAGGACGCTTGGATATCTAAGCAGGACGCTTACATATCCAAAGCTTTCCACAAGGCAAATCCTATTGCACAATAGGCTTCTTTTACCAGTTTGTTGACGTAGAATTCAGCCGTTACTAAAGTGTAAATATGTTCGTCTAATGTTAATGGGTTCCCCTGACTAAAGAGGCGGCTCATGTTAACGATGAATTCAAAGTTTCAGATCGGGTCACACGAACAACCCATTTATCGCTCTTACACCCGAAGATATATGAGCTGGCGTCAACTGGCCTGGTATTATGCAACAGCGCTTCTGTTTTTTGTATGTCTTTATCGTGAATTCGTGTCTTTTTTCCTGCTATTGGTTCTTTTGTCCAGGGCACTGAGGTACTGGCTACTACTATCTCAAAACGAGAAAGCACTCAACAGGTTTTTCCTCATCTCGGCATTGATTTTTATGGTACTGAGTTTGCGTTTCATCTTTCCGCTATGATTTTTGGCTTGAAGCACGCTATGATTTTTGGCTTGAAGCATGCAGTGATTTTAGCTTGACACACGCACTGATTTTGGCTTTAAGCAATCGCGAATGACTATGAACGGCCGCTTCTTGCAGGTTGTGGGATGAGTACAATTGTCTTACGTGAAGGCGAAGCCGAATGTGTAGGAATTGAAACAGTTGTTGGCTGGAGCACCAGGTTTGCAGGTGCAATAATTACAGTCTTTGACATAGGTTCTATAGGGTTGGTACGTTGTAAAAAAAGCAATTCTTTCATGATTTTGCAAGTCCCGGGTTGATAAATATGTATTGTTTCTTTCCACAGTTTAACATGTATGGTGGGGAACATCTTACAGCAATAACTGACATGGTGTATCGGAATTTTCTGCACCATTTTTTATTGTAACAGTTACAGTTGCATATCTCTCCTCTGTTTCTGGAAACTTCCTGTTCATCCTTATCCTTTATTTTAGCCGATTTTGAAATGACCGCTATTTCAGACAAAACACCCCCTGTTTGCCCGGAGTATCGGTCTTTTTTTTTACCCGGGAAATAAAAAGTTCCGCGCCAGGGCCTGCTGGCAAAAAACTTTTCCTGCTGATGGATTTCTCGTGTCGAAACCTGGTGCCGGAACTTTCGTGTTCGGGACTTCTATGTTCGATCATTTATGGGGTAAGCATTATGTCGCAACATTTTGTCGCATGCATCTTTTGTGAGCTTCAAATCGGATGTATTATATATATTGCCAAAGCGCCTCGCCCAGGATGACTTATAATTATCCCGGGCGCTATTATTCCGGGCGCTTCAAAAACTTCAATATGAAAAGACACATTCTGACTTGCTTCATCTGCTTATTTATTTTATCAGGGACAAAAGCACAGCCGGGCTATTTATCCAGCTATACCCCGTCTGCTGAGAACCTTGCACAAAGAGAAACTTTCCAGGATAACAAGTTTGGCCTTTTCATCCATTGGGGTATCTATTCGATAATGGGCAACGGCGAATGGGTAATGCACCAGCAAAAGATTCCATACAAGAACTATAAAAAACTCGCAGATTTTTTCAAGCCTGAACAATTTGATGCGAAGGAGTGGGTAAAGATGGCAAAATCTGCCGGCATGAAATACATCACGATCACTTCCCGTCATCATGATGGATTCAGTATGTTCCAGACAAAAGCTTCTCCTTATAATGTCGTAGATGCAACACCATATAAAAAAGACCCGATAAAAGAACTCGCAAAAGAATGTTTGAAAGAAGGCATAGAGCTGAACTTCTATTATTCACTGCTTGATTGGGGTCGCGACGACTACGGTTTTGGAAAACCAATAGTTGACTCAACTCCTCAGAACACAAACTGGAACAGTTATATCAGTTTCATGAAAACCCAGTTAACGGAATTGATAACCACTTATCCGAACATCAGGGGCATATGGTTCGACGGACATTGGGAAAGGAAAACGGCAAACTGGCATTATGATGAGATCTACTCACTCATTCATAAACTAAATCCCAAAATACTGGTAGGCAATAACCACCATCTTGCACCTTTCGCTGGCGAAGACTTCCAGATGTATGAAAAAGATCTGCCCGGTGAGAACAAGGGTGGCTTCAGTGCTACTGCCAAGATCGGAAGCCTTCCGCTTGAAACCTGCGAAACCATCAACGGAAGCTGGGGGTTTAACATCAAAGACACCAGTTATAAAAGTGTAAAAACGATCATCCATTATATCGTGAACGCTGCCGGCAGGAACTCCAATTTCCTGTTGAATGTCGGTCCTATGCCCAACGGTAAGATCCAAACGGAGTTTACAGATACACTGGCTGCTGTCGGTCGATGGATGGCAAAAAATGGAGTTAGTATTTATGGCACCAGGGGCAACCTGGTCGCACCACAGCCCTGGGGCGTTATTACCAAAAAAGATAAGACCCTCTATGTTCACATACTTAAAAATCCAACCGGCACTGAGATCTCCATTCCGGGACTGACCCAAAAAGTGAGTGCTGTTCAGTTGTTAGATGGAGGAGGAAAACTGGAATACACACAGGGTGCAGAAGGACTTTCAATAAAGACCGGAAATATGAAACTGGATGAGTACGACACCATTATCAAAGTGAATATTCAATAGCCAGACTGTAGTGTATATTGATAAGCATTCGACGGCGTGCTGCCCTGGTCGTCCAGGCTAATGAGGATCTTGCCCAGGATGTTTACCGCCTCAGTTCAATTCATTTAAGACCAGGTCGGCTATATCAAATCTTGGAAATTCGCCTTTGTTATTTAGAAGGATGATGGTAATTTTTTTGTCAGGCTGCCGGATCATCATAGCAAAAAAGCCGGGCTCGGTACCGGGATGATAATGTATTTCATGTCTCGTACTGGCATCAAAGATTCCCCGATCAAGCATCCACCCATAACCATAATCTGCATCCCACTCTTTCCAGTTAACCCTCGGCTCAAAAACAGCTTTCGTTGATTGTGGTGATAGCAATCGACCATCAGTAATAGCCCGGTTGTATAATAAGAGGTCGCCCGTTGTTGAAGTAATACCACCGGCACCGGTTATGTTTTCAATCGGGAAACTGATTTCCGGCTCCTCATTAACATAACCAATGGCCATCTGCGATGAACCCCGGGACAAGGCTGATGTTGGGACCGACGTTGAGTCTGACGTTGAACTGCCAGAGCTTTCAGTACGCCCGCTTTTATCCTCATTCAAACCAAAGAAGCTGTTCTCCATGCCGGCCGGCACAAAGATCCTCTGCTGTAAAGCTTTTGAGTAAGAAGTTCCTGTGATCTTTTCTATGATAGCTGCTAATATCACATAACCGGAATTGGAATATTTGAAGGCGGTACCCGGTACAAATTCAAGCGAGTCGCTGCAAAAGAATTTCACGAGCTCGGATGTTGTGTATTTATCAGAAATGATCTTTGCAAGATAATCCTCATTGTTCGTGTAGTTTGGAATGCCGGACTGATGCGTGAGTAATTGCTCAATAGTCAGCCCACCATGAACATAACCAGGAAGAAATCTGCCCACAGTGTCAATTAAGCTGAGTTTTTTTTCATCTGCCAGCTGCATGATCATCACCGCAGTAAATGACTTGGTTGCAGATCCGATACGGAACTGAGTATTTTCATTATTATTGATTTTCTTCTCCTTATCCGCCAGGCCAAAAGATTTTGAGTAAAGTATCTTTCCATTATATTCAATCAATGCAGATCCGTTAAATCGATTCAGATTATGGTAATAAGTCAGAATCGAGTCAATCCGGGAAGCCTTATCACCTTTAATTTTCAGTAACCGCTTTTCCAGCTCTCCCTTAAAATTCAGCGTTTCATTATTTTGATGAATCACGCGGGCAGCTGAATCAACATTAAACTCCGGCAGAATGAGGTTGTATTCATCCCAGAAGGGATCAATACTATCGCTGACATTTTTACGAACCGTCATTTCCATAAACCGCGTCGGTCGCATCAACTCATCTTCCTGAAACGGTATTGCCTGCGTTGTATCGATTTTTGTAACGAGATAGTTGTATTTCATCCTCAGCGGATCGAGCTCGAAGTGTTCTTTGCCACCCATGATATGCCAGAGCGTTGTTTCCCGGACATGACTCAGGTAATATTTGTCGCCATACTTTTGATAGGTGACCTGGAAACTGTCCTGCAACATATCAATCTGCAGTCTCGCCAGTTTCATCAGCAATTTAGGAGCACCCGGGAAGCTCCAGTATTTGATACCTTTCGGACTTAACCTGAAAGAAAAATCCAGGAAGGCCAGGCTTTGTGCATCTATGATCATCCTTCCCTGGTTAAGTGACTCACGGATGCCGTCTTTCTGATCAAAAGCAATAACATGTGCTTCTGCACCATTGTATTGTACGATACCTTTATAAGCAAACTGATACTTTTTCATCCCGTTTTCATGGATCAGGTCCTTTGCACTGGCGTTACTCACAATATCAATATCGAGGAGACCCCTGGGCGAGGTTCCGAAATGAAAGTCATCATTCCCGTTAAAAGCAGTTAAGTCTTTATCGACTCTTGCTTTGATCAGCTTGACCTGTTTGTTTTTGCGGGCGTAGCTGGGACTGTAAATCTGGAAAGCTGCTTCAGACATCTGGACGATTCTTTTTTCTTCTGTGCCGGTAAGGCGGTAGAATCCATGCATCGTGTAAGGTGTGGTTGCATAGTTGTCGGAAATCTTTTCAATTGCTTTTTTCACAAGCGTAAGCGCGTCCGGGACCTGTACCACAACCTCTTTTAGTTCCATTGTTTTTGGTTGAAGCCGGATGCTGAGCATGGCCTTGTTCTGAGGGATGATCATTGGCTCAAACCCGACGTGCGAAACGAGGAGGCTGTCGCTCGAATTTCCCTGGGGTATTTTGAGAAGAAATTCGCCTTTTTCGTTACTCATAGTGTTGATGCCATGAAGGCGGTGGCTGATTGTTGCATAACTAACCGCTTCACCTGAAACTCCATTGACGATGCGTCCTTTGACAATCACAACCTGGTTGGTTTGCCCGAAGCAATTAGCAACAAAGAGAAAAGCTGTGAAGAAGAATGAAGTAAATTTTGTACGCATAGGCAGGCAGGCGGGGAGTATGTATGAATTTACTTCGTCTGCGCGAATAGGATCTGTCTGTTAAGAATAATTAACAGCAGCTGTGCCCACGGAACAAAATTTTTACACCGGGCAACGAATTACATGTCCGGGATGTCATCAGTAAAAACCCTTATATATGAAACTGCTTGCTGGCCTTCTCCTGATAGCACTAACTTTTACCGGATGTGAAAAGATGTATCCAGGTGGATGTGGGGACGAAAAAACGCCACTGACCGGTAAATGGAGTTACGTCGAACAATTTACATCTGATGGTGGACCGGGTAAATGGTCCCCGGTTCCGGGTGGACAGGCTATTGAATTCAGGAGAGATGGCGGATTCGTTGGCACGGGCAATTTTTACAAGGAGGCAAAACGCTACGAAATGCTCGGCCTTGACAGGGTGAAGGTTTATCCCGCATCAACCGCATCTGGTTATGTGGTTTTGAATTACAGCTTGTCCGGCAGCAATAACGCGCTGCAACTATCCCCTGTCGAACCAATGTGCATTGAAGGTTGCGCCAGTAAATTTGTACGCAAGTAGGAAATCGTTTTTTATGTTAATGAACGGAACTTGGAAAAGCCAGCCGTTCTGTTTCCGAACGCCAGTCGCAAAAGCCAGCATTTATCATGACTTTTTGTTACCAATCATAGGTCTTATTCCGACAAATCGGCCAAATGGAAAAAATGACCGGACCGCTTCAGCGATTTTTCGCTAATAATCGGATGGAAATACTGTTGGTAACCTGGTACACTCTGCACTTCCCACTTCTTATACTATTTATTATTCTCAACGTCGGGTATTATTATTTTGCCTTCCTGGTACTGATATCAGGGGGTATCTATCACCTGGCGAAAAGAAGGGCCGACAAGAAAGTCCTTGCAACCTATTTTGTTTCAGCGATAATTGGTTACGTGATCATTATCGCAGTGCTGTTGACTTTTAAACAACAGGAACCGGTGATGCCGACAGGGCAGGATTCGGGATGGCTCGTTGCCAAAAGGCACAAGGGTTATTAGCGTTATCCCCGGTCGAATTGTCTATTCCGCCCGGCCTTA
This sequence comes from Flavitalea antarctica, assembly GCF_054461535.1. Lineage (NCBI taxonomy): Bacteria > Pseudomonadati > Bacteroidota > Chitinophagia > Chitinophagales > Chitinophagaceae > Flavitalea > Flavitalea antarctica. The sequence goes on along the minus strand of NZ_JBTLQG010000026.1, from coordinate 36,459 downwards.
CATGCCTGTAACTGGCAGATTTGTATTCCTGATATAAGGTTGTTGTTTTATTTGTTTCTCTGTAACAGGGGTGATCACCTGCTCCTCGTAAGGCTGGTCCTCGAAATAAGTTTTTTCGACCAGGGCAGTCACCTTAATGGTCACATCTGTATAGCCCAGCAAGTTTAGGTTTTCCAGGCACAGGTAATAAGAACCCTGGCTCTGCTCTTCGGTGGTAAACTTCCTGTAGCCGCCAAAGCCTCTGCCATCATCAATATAAGTGAATGGTTGTTTTTGCATGAACAGGTCACGATTGGCCTGATCCGCAATAAAATAATTGATCTGCTGACCTGTTTTTGGCAAAGCCAGGGAAGTGATAGAATTATTTGCATATGCACCCAGCGGCGTATAATAGTCCAGGTTCTGATCCCGGGCCGTGCGCTGGTTTTGCTGCCAAACACGCGCTGCTTCAGGACCTACGCCGATCCAGTATGCCCAGCTGATGACCCTGGTATTTTTATAGGTCGCGCGGTTGTTGATGGGCAATGATACCACTACACTCGTCCTGTTTTCGACCTTTTGCTGTGGATTTAATTTTTGGACTTCGTCCGAAATCAACTGTTCTTCAATTTCGGATCTCACCATAACTCTTTTTGTCTTTTTGACATAAGATGTGTCATGCCCAATCACAACATCAGTCGTAAATGATTGCCAGACTGTATCCTGTTTGTTGACCCAGCTTACAGACGAGTTGAATCGTTCTGTTGCGGCTGAGGCAGGAACACGCTGAATTTTCATTTTGCAGATGCGTTTGGCCAAGGATGAGTTCTTAAGGCGAAAGATGTAGACGCCCTGCTGGCTGACGATGATTTCCTGGTTTTTTACCCTTGACGTCTTGTAATCGGAAAATCTTGAAAGTGTTGGGTACTCTATGATCTCGATTTCTTTAATCTCTTTGCTGTCCAGCTCCTGGAAGTTGAACACGATCTTATCCCCGGCAGCGAAGCCAAACATCAATTCTTCTTTTTTGCCACCACCCAGGCGGATAGTCTGATCTGTTACATCAATCAGCTTTGGCGTATATGGTACGATCATCTCGCGGGGTATATCAGTCATCGCCTGTTTCTCTTTCAAAAGATTCACAGCCGTTTTCGCTGTGGATTCCGCTGACTTTGCCACGGTTTGATTTGCCGGGGAAGACTTCAGCGTTTTTGCAGTCGAAGATGATGTTGCCTTTGATGCAGCAGGCGATGTTGCCTTTGATGCAGTAGGTGCAGGGCTCTTAGTCGGCTTAGCTGGCGAACTTGTCGCCTTTGTGGTGGTGCTTGTTTGTTTGGCTGCAGAAGTTTGAGCGCTTGCTTTTTGGGTGTTTATGGATGCGGCACATAAGAGTGTCAGCGCAAGAAGTTTGGTTTTGGGCATAGGGATACGGTTGAATTTAAATTCGGAGATCAAAAAACCACTTTTTTGCCACATTTGCAAGTTTTCCGGTTTATTTGTGGTGTTTGACTTTAAGGGTTACTGGCCCTTCGAACCCTGGTTCTGGCACGCCGATGGTACGACCCGCTGCCGGTTGCGGTCCGATTTTGCCCGCTGCCTGGTTTTCGTCCGTTTTTTGCCCCCGGGGCCGCACGGTCTTTTTTAGTTTTTTGGACCGACTACTCCTGTATTTTTCTTCCGAAATGAGTGGTGGCGCGGCCCGGCAAGACCTTTGTTTTCCGGGATTTTGAAAGTGACCAGTATGATAGGCAAACACCCCTAGTTTTGACCGAAATAGCGGTCAATTTGAAAAATAGCCAGAATCACTTTACACCAGCCACCAGGAAAATCCTTGAAACAATCGGCGAAAGGATAAAGCTTCGCCGAAAAAGGCGGTTGATTACAGAGAAAAAATTATCGAATGATATAGGATTGGCGAGGTCCACTCTCCAGGCCATAGAGAAAGGAAATCCCGGTGTCGCAATAGGTTCGTATATCCGTGTGATGTACATGCTGGGGATGGAAGCGGATCTATTGATACTCGGGGATGAAGATGAATCCGGCAGAATCATACAGGACAAAAAATTGCTGGCCAGGTTTAAAAAGAATAAAGGAATTTAGTTTACCCCTACCCACCACTCCCTAAACACCTGGGTGGTATCTTTCAGGTTCACCAGCTGCCCGATCATTGGCGTAACCAGCGGAAGAGGCTCTTTTCCCGCCCTGGCCAACGCTGTAACCTTTATCAACGGTTCATCCCAGGCGTGATTAGCCATCGCAAACTTGGAGGAGTGCACAGGAAACAAACGCTTCGACTTCAGGTCCCTGACTGCCTTGACCACTTCCTCAGGCAACAAATGAATATATCTCCATTTGATATCGTACTGACCGTTCTCAAGGATAGCCAGGTCAATAGGTCCGAACTTATTCCCGATATCAGCAAAATGGGTATCATAGCCGCTGTCTCCACCGATATAAATCTTCATTGTCGGGAAGGCCAACACATAAGACATCCAGAGCGATTTGTTAGCTGATAAACCACGCCCCGAAAAGTGCCGGGCAGGGGTAGTGTGAACCACAAAACCACTGTCGGGCCTGATCTCTTCGTTCCAGTCGGACTCGACAATCTGCTCCGGCCGAAAACCCCATAGTTCCAGATGCGCACCTACACCAAGCCCGCAAAAAATCTTGCCCGTTTTCGAAATCAGCTTTAATAAAGTTTCATAGTCTACATGATCATAATGATCGTGCGAAATAAATATGTAATCAATCGGGGGAAGATCATCCGTGGTATACCGGTCCGTTCCCGCAAACGCTTTGTTGGTGCCGGGCACCGGCGATGCATCTCCGCTGAAAACCGGGTCGGCGAGGATCCGTTTCCCATCCAGCTGAATAAAATAGGAGGAATGCCCCATCCACACCAACACATCCTGCCCGGGAGATAAATTCAGCAGATCCGTTTTCATCGACGGGATCTTATCCACCGGCTTCCGCCTCGCATTATGTTTGAACAGGAACTCGTACATCACTTCCATATATCCATATCCTTCCGTGAGTTGTGGCGTGGGATGCTGGTTTTGAAAGATGCCATCACGGAAATTGGGTGACTTCCTGATTCTCTCCAGCCTTGGACCTTCTGCCAGTTGGCCAAACTTGTCTTGTTTCATATAAAAGAAAGCAATAACGGAAAATGAAACCACCATAAGGAGGAAGACGATGAGCACCCGCCGGAAGATTCTAACACTTTTGCGCGCCATATTGTAATTTACTTAGCTAGTCGTTTAAGCCCCGAAGATATTTTACTCAATCCCTGCATCGATTTCGTCAACTCACTACACAAGCGCTTTTCCGCGAAAATGAATCCTTGTAATCTTGCATATGGTAACCGGAATTTTAAGGAAAACCTATGATTGGATGAGGGGATTTGTTTCCAGAGTTGTCATAAAAACGACTATTAACTTAACCAATCATGAGATAACCATCAACATTCACCAGAATCGGGGTGTCTGACAACAGGTTTGGGTATTATGCTGATGGTTTGTGTAAGATAATTTTGTATAACAGTTTAACCTTATCAAACAAACACCATGGACCAGTTTTCAAACCAATCGCGCCAACTGGCTCTACACCTGATCAAGCTTGTTTACGCCGATGCCTGGGATCGATTGACAAATTGCACCCGCGAGCCGGATGAAATGGTAAAGGCAATGAATTCCTGCCGGCCTGATGGATATACTCACTCCGATCCGGTAGTGTCAAAGCTCCATCATCCCAGCCTCGGATAGATCCGGGCACCGGTTAGAGAAGCAAGAACCATTAACCCATAAACCGGCAAGTGAGCAGGAATTAAGTGCAGTGAGCCCGACAAACGACAAGAGGATCTGAAGCCAGTAAAAAGCGGATCAAGCAAGATTAACAAACAGTGAGCCCGACAAACGAGCAAAGGATCGGAAACAGTGAGCCCGACAAACAAGCAAAGGATCGGAAAACAGTGAGCCCGACAAACGAGCAAAGGATCTGAAGCCAGCGAGCCAGGTAATCAGAAAAGAACCTGATGAAGTAAGTATCAAACTTCTTAAAGTGCGAGCTGGTTTCACATTATTGATCTGAAGAGATAATCGGAAACTCAACCCACAAAAAAAATCGCTTATACCTTTTGACGCCAGATCAAGACCACCAATCACAAGAGCTCTTACAGCAGTAAGGGCTTTTTTCTTTTGGTCCATCAACTGTTACTGACATATTCATCGCTTTCTGTATTCATCTCATAAGAATGACATATTGATTACATCTTGTATAAACGCCTTCGTTAACGTATTCATACTTTTCCAAATCCATCATTTATAGGAGTACGCTTAGTTTTCTATACCCGTATCGTTTTTGTATCCGTTGATGTACCAGATATTAACAGCGCTTTACTTCCACCGACTTTATTGACATATTCATTCTTTTCTACACTCATTAGTATCCATAACGCATGCTCACCAGTTGATGAGGTATACCCATCGTTTTCATGAGGTTTCTCAAGTATTCATGAGGTATTCATAGACATCCATCATTATAGTGTGTATGGCCATCCTTTCTTAATAATATTACCATCCTTTCATTTTGATAAATCCTTCGCTGTGCAACCGAATTTGATCAATCGATTGCACATTGCAGGCGACATGTTTTCAAAAAAATCCTCATTAAATTGTGAAAGACTTATTCCTGCACATTATCTTTACCCTACCAAATTGATAGACTAACAGGTTGGCTTTGACATACTCGCTGGAATTATGCCGGATTGTTGTGGCCAGTCATCTTTTTCACGCTTAAAAGTTCAAACCAAATGACTGCTTCCCTTCGGAAGAAGCTGCCCATTACGCTGCTTTTCCTCACGCTGTTGCTACAGGCAACCGCCCGCTTTTCGCCCTTCGCAATCCCAATCACCGGCCAGGTCACCGACAATAAAGGTGCTCCCATTGCCGGAGTAACCGTGTCGGAAAAAGGAACCGTGACATCGACCAGTACAGACAACTCCGGTAAGTTTACGATCAACGTAAAGGACTCATCCGCGGTACTTATATTTAGTTATGTTGGTTACGAAAGCACAGAACAACAAGTCAATGGCCAAACAACCATCACCGTGGTGCTAAACCAGGCAGCAACAAATCTTGGCGAAGTGGTAGTGGTGGGATATGGTACCCAAAAACGAACCAGCTTAACAAGCGCCGTATCGGATATAAAAGGTGCGGAACTAACCCGCCGTCCCGTCTCCAATGCCCAACAGGCTTTGCAGGGACTGGCACCAGGTGTTACTGTTCTTGACAACGGGGGCGCACCCGGTCGCTCGGCCGCAACTGTCCGGGTGCGTGGTATCACCACTATCGGGGCCAACGATCCACTCGTGATCATCGATGGTATTGAACAAAGACTGACTGATGTGAACCCTGAGGACATCGAGACCATGTCGATATTGAAAGATGCATCGTCTACAGCCATCTACGGGTCACGCGCAGCCAACGGCGTTTTGCTCATCACCACGAAAAGAGCAAAAGCAGGGAAAGCCACAGTCGACTACAACGGCTATTATGCCATACAAAACGCCATCAACAAGCCGGAAATGATGGACCTCGAATCATATATGCGTTTACAGGTAGCCGCTTATACAAATGTTGGCGCAACAGTGCCCGCCCGTTTCTCAGAACAATCCATACAAACTTATCTCACCACAACTGACCGCGAAAAATACCCGATGCATAATGTATGGTTTGATGAAATTCTTAAACCAGCGCCTCAACATAGTCACACCCTTGCCGTAGCTGGTGGCGGTGAAAATTTCCGCGGAAGAATGAGCGTGAGATATATGGACCAGGATGGTATTGCTCCCGGGTTTGAAGCCGGTATCCGCGAGTTCCGTGTCAATACAGACTTCAACGTTACAAAAACGATCAAGGTCAGCGCCGATGCAAACTACCGGTATAATAATTCAACAGTGCCCATTGGGGATGTATTCAATTTTATGCTGCATGGTTCATTATGGGCGGTACCGAAATATGGTGACGGTACTTATGGATTGAGTCAGCAGGGTAATAACCCGCTGATGTTTGCCGAGAAATCAGGCTCCTCTACCAATACTACGGATAACCTGATCGGAAACCTGAAAGCAGAATGGGGAATTATCAAAGGCCTTAAGCTCTCAACCCAGTTTGGTGCGCGAATCATAAATGCCCGGCAGAAGAATTTTACAAATGCCTACACCAACACTGATAAGAATACAAACATCACCAGGACGGTTGCGATCAATAGTTTAACCGAAGGAAGACAATATGTCCGCGAGTTTACCTGGAACAACCTGCTTAACTATGAAAACACATTTGGCAAACATGATGTACAAGGGTTACTCGGTTATTCTGAGATAGACAATATTGCCGATACCTTGTCGGCCTATCGCGAACGTTTTTATAATAATGATATACAATCCATCAGCCAGGGTGCAAACGATGGTACCCGTAACAATGGAGGCAACCAGGCCGCCTTTGGTCTGAGATCATTTTTTGCTCGTGTCAACTATGCTTACGATGATAAATATCTCTTTGAAGTCAACGGCCGCTATGATGGATCTTCAAGGTTCACCGGCGAAAATCAATACAGCTTTTTCCCCTCTTTTTCTGCAGGATGGAGATTGTCGCAGGAAAAATTCTGGGATGGTATCAGCGATGTAGTTAACGAGTTCAAGCTGCGAGGTTCATGGGGTAAAACAGGTAACCAGACCGTTGGCCTGTATAGTTATTTTGAATCACTCAGCCAGACTTCCTATACATTCGGCGGGTTACCGGTGAATGGTTATCGCCCGGTTAATCTTGCCAATAAAGACATCACCTGGGAAACAACTATTCAGACAGATTTTGGGTTTGATGCCCAGTTCCTGAACGGCCGCCTGACCGCTTCTTTCGATATTTACAATAAGCAAACCGAAGGCATCCTGCTTAGTCTGCCGATCCCTGCTGTAATCGGTTTAACAGCACCGCCACAAAATGCGGGTGTAGTTGAAAACAAGGGTATAGAACTCCAGGCAGGATATCGCAGCGACAGACAAGCTAAAATGCGCTACGATATATCAGCCAATTTTTCAATAAACAATAATAATGTAGTAAGCCTGGCAGGCACCGGACCTTATATCAGTGGTAGTGATATCGATCCTCGATTTATCATCGCGGAAGGTTTGCCCATCAATACCCAATGGGGCTATAAAACAGCAGGACTGTTCCAGACTGCGGAAGAAATTCAAAAGTATCCGACACTTGCTGCTGGCACGAAGCCAGGCGATGTGAAATATGTTGATCTGAATTCTGATGGCATCATCAACGCTTCGGATATGACAAACATTGGTTACTCGTTTCCGAAATACACATATGGAACCAACATTACTCTCGGATACAGCAACTTCGACCTCAACCTGTTCTTGCAGGGAGCAGCGGATGTGAATACACGCATCTCCGGTGCATTGGCAGAGCAGGGTAACTATGAAGGATTTACTCATACCATCATCACCAATAATTACTGGACACCGGAAAATCGTAATGCAAGATTTCCAAGGCCAACTAAATTAAGCCTGACCAATACTGCAACTTCAGACCGCCTGGTTGTTGACGGAAGTTATATCCGCCTTAAAAACGTTCAACTCGTTTATACATTACCGTCAGCACTGGCAAAAAAGTGGTCGATGAACCGTGCGAGTGTTTATGTGTCAGGCACCAACCTGGTGACCATCTCGGAACTGAATGAATGGAACCTGGATCCGGAAACACCCTCCGGCCGTGCGAATTATTATCCCCAGACATCCCTGATAACTTTTGGTGTGAATGTCCAGTTTTAATTTTTAATTGATTTGTTATGTTTAATAAGATAAATAAATTCAATACTACCATACTCATTGCTGCAGCGATGTTGTTGTCTTCCTGCGAAAAGGACCTGCTTAACACACTGCCCAATGACCGGCTTTCCTCCGAGCTGTTCTGGAAAAGCGAAGCAGATGCGCGTCTTGCTGCTAATGCTGTTTATCCGTTCCTTGATGGTACGGCCATCTTTGTACGTGATGGAATCACAGATATCGGCCACAAAAATATTCTGTTTGATCCCGAGGCATTTATTGAAAACGGCACTTATGATGCATTGAATTCGCGCATATTTAATGAATGGAGCGATGCTTATGCAGGTATCTCTGCAGCGAACTATTTTATCGCTAATGTCGATAAGGTGGAAGGCAGCTCGCCTGCGGTTATCAGGCAACTCAAAGGTGAAGTAAAGGCACTGAGGGCTTACCAGTATATAAAGCTGGTTGGATTATACGGCGATGTGCCATTGGTAACAACGCCATTGACAATCGATGAGGGCAGGAAAGTTACCCGCTCCACAGCCGACCAGGTTTGGGATTTTGTAGATGCCGAGCTTACCGAAGCTGCCGGCTACCTGCCTGTAACCTATGCTGCGGCAGATAAGGGAAGAATCACAAAAGGAGCGGCGCTCGCATTAAAAGCCAGGGCCAATTTGTTCAGGGGAAGATATCAGCAGGCTGCCGATGCTGCCAAACAGGTGATGGATCTGAACGTGTATACCATCTATCCACAATATGCAAGGCTGTTTACCTATGCGGCTGAAAACAATACGGAGATAATACTCGACAAACAATTTGTAAAGGATACTTATTCAAACAACGTGTTCCAGTTCCTCGCACCTTATAGTCAGAAAACAGGCAGCACTGCTTATGTTCCGACTAAAGTACTGGTCGATGCATATCCGATGGCCAATGGTCTTGACATCACGGCGCCCGGCTCTGGTTTTAATCCCAATACCCCTTATGTAAATCGTGATCCACGACTGAAAGCAAGTATCTATGTACCCGGCGATATACTGCCCGATGGTAAAACATATAACTCGGTACCTACAAGCGGAACTCCGGATGCAGTTGGTAATACTTATCTCGCCAGCGGCACCGGTTTTGGGTTGAAGAAATACATCAACAATGAAGACTATGCGAATCCATCAAACTCCGGTATCAACATCATCCTTGTTCGTTATCCCGAAGTGTTGCTGACTTATGCAGAAGCAAAAACCGAATTGAACCAGATTGATCAGACCGTACTGAACGCAGTAAACCTGATCAGGCAGCGTGGCGATGTCAACCTTCCGCCATTAACCGGCTCTTATACGCAGCTGGCTCTGCGTGATATCATCAGGAAAGAAAGAACAGTAGAGCTCGCTTTTGAAGGACTCCGTTTGTTCGATATCCGTAGATGGAAAATTGCAGAAAATGTAATGACTGGTCCGGTATATGGAATGACCTATGTTGAAGGGGGACAATTAAAAACAATACAGGTACAGGCTTATCAGAGAAACTTTGATAAGAACCGCCATTATTTATGGCCCGTGCCCCAGAAAGAAAGAGAACTGAATCCTAATCTTACTCAAAATCCGGGATGGTAGCGAAGGGAGTTATGAGTGGAGAGTTATGAGTGATGAGTAAGTGGAGAGTTAAGAGAGTTGCCTGGGATTTCAGTTGGGTGAAGATGGGGAAGGAGAGGGGCAAAAGGACATTTAAGGCATGTGGAAATGTTAGATAAAATGTTTCAGACACGTAGAGAGGTTTAATAAAATGTTTAACATATGTATATGAGGATTCAATTGAGGGGCATTTTTGCGTTGGCTGTTGTGATGGTTTTCAATATTGATGCGCAGGTTTGCGGCCAGATGAGCGGCGGACAGAATAGCGGGAGGGCTGGTGCTTTTAAGAGGCCGAATGTGATTTTTATCTACGCCGATGATCTCGGGTATGGTGAACTGGGGTCATATGGGCAAACAAAAATAAAAACGCCCAATCTTGATCGTTTGGCCAGGGAGGGAATGCGTTTCACCCAAAGTTATACCAGCACACCGGTTTGTGCACCCGCAAGATGCATGTTGATGACCGGCAAACACGGAGGTAAATCTTATATCCGTGGTAACTATGAACTCGGTGGCTTCAGGGACGAAGAAGAAGGTGGCCAGATGCCTTTGCCTGAGGGCACTTTCACCGTTGCCAAAATGTTCAAAAATGCCGGCTATGTGACAGGCGCAATCGGAAAATGGGGACTTGGAATGCAAAACACTTCGGGCAATCCAAATAATCATGGCTTCGATTATTTTTATGGCTACCTGGATCAGAAACAAGCGCATAACTTCTACCCCACACATCTTTGGGAAAATGGGAAAGAGGACAAACTGAATAACCCCTTCATAGCGGTGCACACAAAGCTGGATCCAAAGGAAACCGATCCGGCTGCGTTTAACAGGTATAAAGGCAAGGACTATTCGCTGGATAAGATGGTTGAAAAGACGATGAAATTTATCGGGGAAAATAAGCAGAAGCCGTTTTTCCTCTACCTTCCCTATACCGGCCCGCATGTTTCATTACAGGCACCTGATGAAGCCGTGAACGAGTATAAGGATAAGTTTGGCGATACTCCTTATCGGGGACAGAAAGGATATGCATCTACGTTATATCCCCGCGCCACTTATGCAGCGATGATCACTTATATGGATAAGCAGATCGGTAAGATCCTTGACACGATCAAAAAACTCGGGCTTGATGATAATACAATCATTATGTTTTCAAGTGATAACGGGGCAACCTTTGATGTCGGCGGCGTGGATACTGAGTTCTTCAACAGTGTTGGTGGCCTGCGGGGAAGAAAGCAGGAATTGTATGAAGGCGGCATCCGTGTTCCTTTTATAGCAAGATGGCCCGGTAAAATTGCAGCAAATCAGACAAGCGATTTTGTTACGGTCCAGTATGATTTCATGGCTACCATGTGCGAACTGACAGGGTCAAAAACCCCGGAGACTGATGGCATTTCTTTTCTTCCAACACTGCTTGGTCAGAACGGGAAGCAGCAGCAGCGTGACTTCCTCTACTTTGAATTTCCGGAACGTACGGGGCAGGTAGCAATCAGGATCGGGGATATGAAAGGAATAAAATCTAATCTTAAAAAGGATCCCGGTGCACCGTGGGAAATATATGATATCAAAAACGACAGGAACGAGACCAAAGATCTCAGCGCATCAAAGCCGGAGCTTATAAAGAAGTTTGATGAGATCTTAAAAAAGGAACATCTGAATTCGCATATCCGCGAATGGGAGTTTATCAATCCAAAATTTAAAGCTGCACAGGAGTTGAAGCTGAATTAGATCGACCGGAGTAGGTAATGTGGGATTTACTGGGAATGTGCCGGGTGATTTATCCGTGAGTCTGCCACGAGATTTAACGGGGAGTCTGCCAGGAGAGTTAACGGACAGTGTGCCAGGAGATTTGACGGAGAGTCTGCCAGGAGGTTTGACGGAGCGTTTACCCGAAGACGAGAGATGCGAAAAAAGAAAATGTTTAGTCGTATTGCGATATAGTACAATGTTAGAATAGAGTATATGAGAAAAATATTCCTGATTATTTCCATGTTAATCAGTGCTGCAACATCAGCCTTCAGCCAGTCGAAACCAAACATCATCCTGGTACTTACCGATGATATGGGTTATGCGGATCTGGCGTGTTTTGGAAACCCGTTGATCAAAACACCTTTCCTCGATAAGATGTCAATCATGGGAGTTAAGGCAACCAATTTTGTGGTAACTACGCCAGTTTGTACTCCATCTCGCGCATCACTGCTCACCGGTCGTTATCCCACCAGGATGAATCTTTCCAACGCAATCGGACCCGGTGCAAAAAATGGTATGCCCGTTTCCGAAGTAACCATCGCGGAAATGTTGAAGCCATCAGGGTATAAATCTTATATGATAGGCAAGTGGCACCTTGGTGATATGGATAGCAGCCTGCCGGTATCACAAGGTTTTGATTCTTACTATGGCCTGCTTTACAGTCATGATTATCGAAAGCCCTATGTTCCCACGGATTCCACAATGAAAATGTTCAGGAACAAAACAGTTGAAATCCTGAGGCCCGCAGATTCGGTTCTTACCAGCCTGTATACCGACGAAGCAGTGAAGATCATTAATCAGCAAAAAAAATCTCAGCCATTTTTTCTTTATCTCGCATATAACCTGCCGCATTTGCCTGTTGGATCAGCTGTAACGAAAAACCGGAGCAGGCATTCTGAAGGTGGGGAGTATGGAGACGTTATCGAGGACCTTGATGCCGGACTGGCCGCAATCTGGACCGCTCTTGAAAAAAAGAGACTCGCGGATAACACGATCTTTATTTTTTCCAGTGATAACGGACCCTGGAACAACATGCCGCCAAGAATGGAATCAGATAGCTTCACCACGAAATATCACACCGGCTTTTCCGGTATATTCCGGGGATCGAAAGCGGAAACCTACGAAGGTGGGGTTCGTGTTCCGTTTATCGCATATTGGAAAAACAGGACCCTGGCCAATGAAGTCATCACTGCCCCTTTTTCAAACCTCGATATCCTGCCAACACTTGCCGAATGGACCGGGGCAAAACTTCCTGCAGGCCGTGAATTGGATGGCGAATCAGTATCAAAACTATTGACCCGGAAAAATGCACCACGCAATCACAAGCCGATCTATTATCAACTGGCCGGTACGCACGAGGTAGTAAAGGACCAGGAATGGAAGTTGCGGCGGACCAAACTGGGAACAGAATTGTTCAACCTGTCATGGGACCCAGCGGAGCGCGTTAACCTCGCTGCAAAGTATCCTGAAATTACCAGCCGTTTAAACAAGTTGCTTGATCTTTATCCTTCCGGTGGTCGCTGAATAATATTAGTTGCAATCAGTCCAGTTGAATGCTATTTGCGGTGAGCCCATGTTGAATTGTATTTGCGATGAGCCCATGTTGAATTCTATTTGCAATGAATAAACATGGGAATTATTTACAATGAACGACTATGACTATTATTTGAGATGAACCCCTATGGGAATTTTTTGCAATAGAGCAATTATGGCTATTATTTGCGATGAACCACCATGAGAATATTTTGCAATAGAGCAATTATGGCTATTATTTGAAATAGAACATGAGTAATGACTATAGAGATCTATTGCCATCAACACTTGTTATCAGGATGACCGACCGGTAATTGAATCGTATTTTTGTGATAAATGATTATTTATGGAGGGAGATGTCAGAGATACCAATCCCGTCGGACGAAGCTTTTATCCCCAGGTGGTTGAGCTTTACAAAAACAAGCAACAGGCAGGCGTTTTATACGAAGATAATGGGGTGACGAGAGCAAATGGCCTCATCACCGCTGTATTTGAAAAAGACGGCTTCCAATGGATGCAACTTAATGAAGAACTCGATATCAGGATAGATAAGTTGTACGCTGTAAATGGCCGGTTCGCTTCCGATTATTCTGAGTGCTGATTAGTCTGAGTGATCATGTTCCCAAAAAAACTTCCGTCTATCAGCATTTTCACTAGATTTGATATGTATAAATGTATGTACATATAGTTTGTGACATTTCCGGCGGGATTATTTCTTCGCCAGTTCCCGGAAATCGATCGTAAAATTTGTTTCCAAATGCAGTGTAACAGGTTTATCAGGCTTCATGCATTGACACTTATCTGTTTCGTTACGATGAGTGCGCTAGCCCAGAACAAAGTCATCTGGGAGATAGGTAAGGCTGATAACCAATCATCCGGGCTGGCCCTCGCACCAGCGGGATACAAACAGTTTCTTGAACACGATTTTGGATGGGAGGACCGGAACTATATCATAGGCTATTCGAAACCAGGCAAAGATTTTCCCTATGTTTTGCCTGGACCAAAAGACAAATGGGGCGGAACAGCGCCAACGTCCGGGATAAGATCTCACCTGATAACCATACTTTTTCAGCTTGATAAAGTTCCGGCGAAAGAACAGCAGGGTGAAGCAAAACTTGTCATAGACCTGTTGGGGTATAACGTCAATGTACCACCGCTTGTTAAGGTCACGATAAACGGAAAAGGAACTGTCATGAATCTTCCTCAAGCTTCATCTGGCAGTTTGTTGCCTGATTCAGCCTTTATACCGCAGGAAAAAATATTAGAGATCCCGATCCGGCCGGGACAATTGCATTCCGGCGGAAACGAAATAACGATAACATCATTGGATGGTTCGTGGCTTATATTCGACAATATACGTTTGGAAGGACCCGTCATTATAGCGGTGCGGGTTCCTGCCAACGTATATGCCAGGGAAGCGAAAGCAGCGGACTACGAATTACATGAAGGAGGAAAAAGAATTCAGCCACTATTACTTGACCTGGAACATCTCGGTGGAAAACCTGTTGTTAGTGTCCGGCTCGATGGAAAACCGGTTTTCCAACAAAAGCTTGAAACGGGTCGTTATCAGTTTGAAGTTCCAATGCCCGCGACTGCCGTCTTAAAAAAGAGCAGCTATGAGGTATTGTCTGATGGACTTGTGATCGACTCAGGTATCGTTTCACGATCTCCGCAGCGGCTTGCGACATACGCCGACTATGTAGACACGCGTATCGGGACCGCTCACTCCCGGTGGATGATAGCACCCGGTCCCTGGATGCCGTTCAGCATGGTTAAGATCAGCCCCGATAACCAGGAAGACGGCTGGCAGGCTGGTTATGATCCAACTTTTGAAACGATTGGTGCCTTCAGTCATATTCATGAATGGACCATGGGTGGCCTGGGCATGTTACCGGTGAATGGTCCATTAAAGACAAAGGTAGGCAGCCCAAGAGGCAGCCAGAGCGAAGGCTATCGTTCTGCCATTGACAAGTCAACCGAAGAAGCGCCCCTTGGCATGTACCGGGTTCATCTTACAGATTACAATATCAAAGCGGAACTGACCGCTACAACGCGGGCCAGTTTTCAGCGATATACTTATCCGAAAGCGACAGACTCCAGGATCATGATTGATCTGCAAACTCCCGCGGAATATCATTACCAGTTACCCGAAATAGAACTAAAAAAGATCAGTGACTACCGCATAGAAGGATTTAGCCGGCAACTTACACCCGATGTGTGGAATGGAATTCCTAATGACTATATTGTTCATTTCGTAATAGAATTCGATCAGCCAATCAAAAAATTCGGGACCTGGAAAAATGATGAAACAGGAAACGGTGATCTTATCAAAGTGAAGGACGCAAAAGATGCCGGCGCGTATGTGGAGTTTGATACCAGGACGAATCCTGTTGTGCAGGTTCGCACGGGAATATCTTTTGTAAGTATTGAAGGCGCTTCAAAAAACCTGGAGACAGAAATTTCGAAGCCCTTTGGCTGGAGCTTTGAAAAGGTATATCAACATCAACGCACTGTATGGAATGAACTATTAGGCAGGGTGAACATTTCGACTAATGATAGACGTGAGAAGCTTCGTTTCTATACAAATATGTACCGCGGGATCTGCAGCCGCAACATCTTCAGTGATGTTGATGGTAAATGGGTGGATGCTACAGAAAAGATACAGCAACTGAAAGGTGCCGGTGACGTTGCCCTTGGTTGCGATGCTTTCTGGAACACATTCTGGAACCTCAATCAATTCTGGAACCTGGTGACACCTGAATGGTCTTCCAAATGGGTAAAGTCACAGCTCGCCATGTATGATGCAAACGGGTGGCTCGCCAAGGGTCCGGCAGGTATGGAATATATACCGGTGATGGTGGCAGAACACGAAGTGCCATTGATCACTGCTGCCTACCAGATGGGCATCAGGGATTTTGATGCAGAGAAAGCATTTACTGCGATTGAGAAAACGGTATCGACACAGCAAACAAGAGTTGGGGGCGGCCTCGCGGGCAACCAGGACTTTGACACCTACATGAAATATAAATATGTGCCTTATGATAAAGGTCGTTTTTCCAATACACTTGAGTATGCCTATGACGACTGGACGGTAGCACAATTCGCAAAGGCCCTCGGTAAAAGCGAAAAATATAAGGAGTTTTCAGAACGATCACTTTGGTGGAAAAATGCCATCGATCCGGAAACTGGTTATGCGCGCCTCCGCAAATCAGATGGTTCCTGGTTCCCTGATTTCGATCCGTTTAAGTCTGGCGCCAATGAACACTATGTTGAAGGCAACGCATGGCAATTGACATTTTTTGTTCCTCAGGATGTGCCCGGGCTTGCTAAAGCCATCGGAGTGGATAGATTTAAAACGCGGCTCGCCTGGGGATTTGTAGAGTCAGAAAAATGGCGCTACAATGCTCCTAACGATGCCTATTGGGATTACCCGGTTATCCAGGGTAATCAGCAATCCATGCATTTTGCTTACCTGTTTAACTGGGTACAACAGCCCTGGCTCACCCAGCAGTGGAGTCGTTCGATCGTGGACAGGTATTACGGGTATGGACTTGCCAATGCCTACCTCGGTGACGAGGACCAGGGCCAGATGAGCGCATGGTTCATCATGTCAGCCATCGGATTGTTCCAGATGGATGGTGGTACGCGCATAGATCCTATTTATGAGATCGGCAGCCCGATCTTTTCTAAGGTCACTATTGACCTGGGAAACAAATATGGCAGGGGTAAAAGCTTCGACATAGAGGCCATCAACGTTTCCAGGTTTAATAAATATGTCCAGTCTGCAACATTGAACGGAAAAAAACTGGATGCCTTCTGGTTCCCCGCGGCAGAGTTATTGAAAGGTGGTAAGCTGATCCTGGAAATGGGCCCGCAGCCAAATATGAATTGGGGTATAAACAATTTGCCATCAAATTAAATGATAGCAAATAGTTGAAATAAGTAAATATTTGAAAAATGGTCATAACAAATAATTTGTGTTAAAAGTGCTCATCGCTGATTTGCTATGGTGAAAAGATGTTCTAAGAGCATGATGCCGGCGATTCGTATTTTTGTGATTAACAAATGCGCAGGCTAATTATTTTTATTCCCAATGGAGAGACAGAACCAGTCACTGTTGCCATCCAACATCAGCCGGATCTCGAAGTTCCAGGCACATGGAACCTTTCAACCAATGAAGTTTTTTTAAGTACGGAACTATGGAATCAATTTCCAAAAAATGACCAGGACGGACAAAGAAAAATTTTTGATCAGCTGATAAGAATTTCAAATGAGCTTCCGCCTTCTCAGCATTAAAAAAACATTAAGTTAAATTGCTGATTCAAAATAATTGGACATTACACATAATTTGAATTCCATATCATTCATCAATTAGTAAGTCATTAATAAATCAGTCCAATCACCATTCATTAATTCATACCCGGGAAATTTATCACTCATAGTTCACCACATCTTTCATGTCTAAAACATCTCTCTTGAAAAAGCTCTGCCTGTTTGCTTGTTTATTTCTCGTTTCATTTGCCGGAATCGCTCAGAAAGCGGAACATGTTATCCTGATCACCATCGATGGGTTCAGACCCGACTATTATCTTGACCAATCCTGGAATACCACAAACCTTGCCGCGTTAATGAAGGATGGGGTTCATGCAAAAGGGGTAAACAGTGTATTCCCTTCGATGACCTATCCGGCGCACACCAGTATTGTAACTGGTGTGAGACCTGCAAAACATGGTATCTACTTCAATGGAATGTTCGAACCAAATGGATCCACAGGTAAAATATACTGGGAAGATAGTGCCATCAAAGTGCCTACACTCTGGACCGCCGCAAAAGCGAAGGGGCTGAAAACTGCAGCGTTGATGTGGCCGGTATCAGCTGATGCCCCGATAGATATCAATATCTCAGATGTTGGCAGCATGGGTGAAACGAACCGGGAACAGCGCGCAGTACCTTCAGGCATAGTGGCTGAACTCAAAAAAAATCTTTTTAATGATTCGCCGCGCATTGACTACGGTAAAGACCGCAACGTGGCAAATATTGCCGCTTACATCATCAGGAAGCAGAAGCCAAACCTGATGACAATACACTTTTTCGGGGTTGATCATTATTCTCATCAGAGTGGCCGTGAAGGCCCGGCAGTAAGTGCAGCAATAGCACATGCAGACAGCAGTCTGGCCATAGTTATTGATGCCATCAAACAAGCAGGTATCTGGGACAAGACAGTTTTTATAGTTACAGGTGATCATGGTTTTAATGATGTAACAACGTCTGTAAGTCCGAATGTCTGGCTAATCAGGGAAGGTCTTATCACTGATGTGAAGAAAGGCGAATGGAAAGCCCAGTTCTATTCAGTGTCCGGATCCGGTTATCTTTATCTGAAAGATAAAAATGATACAAAAACAGCCAACCAGGTAAAAGCTATGCTCAATAACCTTCCCGTAGAAGAAAAAAAACTATTCAGAATTGTCGACCGGAAAGAACTTGACAAAGCGGGTGCTAATCCTGAAGCTGCTTTTGCAATCACGGCTCTGAACGGCGCGTCAATTGGCAATGCAATGACAGGCGATGCGGTGAAGCCAAGGAGTAAAGGTGGCGCCCATGGTCACTTCCCTGACCATCGTGAGATCAGGACAGGTTTCGTAGCAGTGGGTCCGGGAATAAAGAAAAACAGCGTTATCGAAGAAATGAATCTTATTGATATAGCTCCATATATTTCCCAGGTACTGGGGCTCTCTATGCCTGGTGTTGAAGGAAAAACTCCGAAGGTTTTATCAGGCAAATAAGATTTCGAATCGATTATGATCAGAAATTAAGATTCCGGATCAATTAAGTTCATAACTAAGATCTCGAATCGATAAGGAGTGAAAATTAAGATCTCGAATCGATGAGGACCGTTAATTAAAATCCTGGCCCCATAAATACCGAAAACAGAATCCTGGATTGATGAACTGGAAATTATTTTATTACCTACATGAATCCGGGAAATGCAACGAGTAAAAATGTCGGGATGTGACGCAAGTCAAATAGCCGGCTGATAACAATCATGTTTTTACCGGACGATGATCATGAACAGGGGACAGTAAATGTTTGAATTTTACGCTACAAAATTCAAACACATGCATAGTTCAATTAATCAACAATTTCAACCCGCATTATCTTATAACGCAAAACCATCTTTATTAACCAGGTTTTCTGCCTGGACCGCCGGCCAGGAAGAAAGCAGGCTGTTATGGCTTGGGATATCAATCGCAGGACACGGATGTTTCCTGACACCGCTGACCGTTATCATGGTCGCTTTCACCGGCATGAACCTGTTGCTGTTTATGACTGCGATGGTTGCTATGACAATGTCGCTGATTGTCAACCTTGCGGCAATGCCGACAAAAATTACCATACCTGTGCTGATCCTCAGTGTACTAATAGATATCGTTGTCATCATCTCCGCATTTAGTTTCGGAAGTGTAATATAAAACCGCGATAGTGCCTGCCCGGAGGTCCGAACAAGGATCTCCGGGCTTGTTATTTTTAAGAACGGATGATTTGTTATTTCCCCAAAGTCTTATTCATCCGCTCCACTTTCCGCTGTTGATTCCTGAATCGCTGGTTATAAAAAAACGCGTTGCTCGCTGCAAGCCCAATACGGATGAAAGGGTAGGGTTGATAAAAGTATATATTGTAATAGTCGTGTCCCATATAACCGACTGAGCCAAAAAAAGCAGCATTTTCACTACCCTGGATCTTACGGTAAAGCTTCAATTCTGCATTAAAGTATTGGTTCCATTTGGCATCGATGTCTTCCAGGATGACCATCCCACTGATCACCACCCGAAATTTTTCTTCTTCGGTCACTTCGGTCCCCTGTTGAACAACTCCATCCATTAATTTATTAACGATCCTGGCAAACCGCGTGTAGCCATAGTGATAGTTTAACCTGAACTTCCCGAACCGGTCACGATATGCAGGTTCGTCACCAGTGTTGATCAAGCCGGTATGCGCTTCAAGGCCAAGCCTCAGGTAATTGTTTTGCCGGTTTGTGATCTTTCCAAAATGATAATTCGCAACCATGTAATTGGTAACAAAGTTCCCATTATATAAGTTAGGATTTCCAGCTGAGTCCAGCGGCGGCCCATCCTGGCCATTGCTATGATGATAATACCCAACACTCAGGTATTTATAATCCGTAAGTTTTGTACGATCAAGCGGGAAGTAGATCTGGCCGCCCGGATTAAAACTCGGCGTTCGTACAGGCAGAGACTTTTGGTTAGCGATAATTCGCACACGCACTATTGGTGTCAGTACCACATTGAATCGCCACTTTCTCGGTGTAATATAGAAATTGGGAATGATATTGGCGTTTAAGATGTACTGGCGTTTATCAGGATGTCCCTGGTCAAAAAAGGTAATATCGCCGATATCTGAATTTAAGACATACAGTTGAGAGTATGCGATATTCATTTCCTGCGGATACCTTACCACATTTACCACAGAATCCATTTTCTGAGCCTGGGCTCCCAGGCAGATCAACACACAGGTTTTGAAGAGAATATAAAACCGCATAAGTGAAAATTCTTATACGAATATATTCATTTCATCGTGGCACAATCATTGAACCCGGTTAAGCTCATCTTCAAGTCATCTTCAATAACTATCAAAACCTTCAATCATGCACATCATTACAGGAGCAACAGGGCATATCGGTTCTGCCGTAGCGGAGACGTTACTTAATAAGGGAGAAAAAGTCCTTATCATCACCAGGAATGAAGAAAAAGGGGAAGAATGGAAACAGAAAGGAGCTGAGGTGGCCATTGTTGATGTAAACGATTGTAAAGCACTTCACGAAGTCTTCAAAAGAGGAAAAAGAGTATTCCTTCTAAATCCGCCGGCACCACCCGATACTGATGTTGTAGCAGAAGAACGCAAGACCTTGCAATCCATGCTTCGTGCCTTGCAGAATACCAGCATAGAAAAAGTAGTGGCAGAATCAACATATGGAGCTCATCCCGGTGAAGACACCGGCGATCTGAATGTATTATATGACATGGAACAGGGACTAAAGGACCTGAACATTCCTGTGTGTATAATCCGGGGTGCTTATTACATGAGCAACTGGGACATGCAGCTTGAACTCGCTAAGAAAACGGGTATGGTGCGCTCTCTTTATCCTGTAGGCTTCAAGATTCCTATGGCTGCGCCATCCGATATCGGCGAGTTTGCGGCTAAATTGATGATGGCACCTGTAACCGAAACCGGCCTGCATTTCGTGGAGGGCCCTGAACCTTATTCACCTGCAGAAGTAGCAGAAGCATTCAGTGAAATGTTACACAAACGCATTGAAGCTGTTGAAACGCCACAGTCGCAGTGGATTCCTACATTGGAAAAGATGGGCTTCTCTCAGAAGGCAGCTGTGGCCATGGCGAATATGACGAAGTTTATTCTTCAGCAGAACTATGAAATGGCAGATTGCCCGACACGTGGACGGACTTCCTTAAGGAAATATGTAAAAAATCTTGTAAAAGCTGCGGGTAATAAAGTGGGCCGCGATCTGGTACCGGCCTGATGATATAATACAGAGGTGAGACAATCCTTTGCATTGATCTGTCGTGATCACGCCTCAGGATTGTCTGATCTGCACCCTTCACCAAAATTTCCTTTGAATTAAGTTTGTGAGTCAATAACTGATCTCATGGACAATACCGTGCCCGCCAGGGCAACCAGGAAAGAATGGATCGGACTATTCGTTATAGCACTTCCATGCATAGTCTATGCTATGGATCTTACTGTATTAAATCTCGCTATACCGCATATCAGTGCAGACCTGAAGCCAAAAAGTTCCGAGTTACTTTGGATCATCGATATCTATGGTTTTATGGTTGCCGGTATGCTCATCACAATGGGTACGCTCGGTGATAAAATCGGTCGCCGGAAGTTGTTGATGATTGGTGCTGCATTTTTTGCAATCACCTCGGTTCTTGCAGCATTTTCTACAAATGCCTTCACGCTGATCTTTGCGCGCGCATTACTTGGTCTGGCAGGTGCCACTGTTGCGCCATCCACACTCTCACTCATCCGGAATATGTTTCACGATGAGAAGCAGCGCACTTTTGCCATCGGTGTGTGGATCACGAGTTACTCAATAGGAGGGGCGATCGGTCCATTGGTTGGAGGTGCTTTGTTGGATCATTATTCGTGGCAATCAGTTTTCCTGATCAGCGTTCCGGTCATGATACTGTTGTTGATTACCGCACCGTTGCTCTTGCCTGAATATAAAGATCCGAATGCAGGCAAACTGGATCTGTTGAGTGCAGGACAATCTATCATTGCCATTCTAGCCATCATATTCGGATTAAAAAAGATCGCAGAAGACGGGCTTACCCTGCAAGCGATTATCAGTATTCTTATCGGGCTTGTTTTTACGTTTGTGTTTATCAGGCGTCAGAATAAGATCCCGGTGCCGCTGATCGACCTTAAACTATTCAGGATTCCCACCTTCAGTGTTTCATTACTCGCCTATATGACCGGGGCATTTGTGTCATTCGGGGGTAGCGTGTTCCTCGCACAATATCTTCAAATGGTACTTGGTCTTTCACCCTTGCAGGCCGGTTTGTGGATGCTGCCCTGGACCATCGGTTTTATTATCGGATCCCTGCTAACGCCGGTTCTCATCAAATACATGAAACCCGTTAGGCTAATGACAATCGGATTTGTATTTGGCGCTATAGGTTATGCGATCATGACTCAATTGGAAACCTTGCCACCCTTGCTCGTAATCGTGATTGGTTCGGTGATCACTTCAATAAGCATGGCCCCGGTGTTTACCCTGACCACCGATTTTATCCTCAACTCAGCACCGCCTGAAAAAACAGGTGCCGCTTCTGCAATTTCAGAAACAAGTGCAGAGATGGGCGGAGCTTTAGGTATAGCCATTCTCGGCAGTATCGGAACGGCGCTGTATCGATTCCGGCTTGGACAGGAGCTGCCCGCCTCTCTTCCTGCCACGGCGGTGGATGCTGCCGAAGATACACTCGGAGCAGCTCTGGAGGAAGCAGAAAAGCTCGGGCAGGACGGTGAAGTAATGATGACGATTGCGAAATCAGCCTTCGCAGATGCGCTCCAGTTGATCCTGTTGCTTTCGGCCCTGCTGTCAGCAATGCTTGCAGTAATTATCTACCTGAAACTGGATCGGAAACCGCGAAATGCTAATCTTCAAGCTTAACAGACGACCTACGGCGAAAGTCTAAGCTCCCATCTTAACAGACCACCAACCGCGAAACTATGAGCTCCCATCTTAACGGACGACCAACTGCGAAACTCTGAGTTCCCATCTTAACGGACGAACAACTGCGAAACTCTGACTTCCCATTTTAACAGATCACCAACTGCTAATGTCACAGTTCCCATGTTGACAGACGACTACTCACTTGCGACATTTATCTATTAACCGGATCAATTAGAAATGACCGCTACCATCAATATTTCAGGATCTCATTTATGATAAACCATTATCTTGATGTGAAGATTTGGAAAAATGATTGAAGTTGATCTGAATTGTGATATGGGCGAAAATGCGGACAACAGCCGGAATGGCCACGACGAAGAATTGATGCGATATATTTCTTCGGTTAACATAGCCTGCGGATTTCATGCCGGCGATGCTGGTATGATGGAGTACACGGTAGCGGCTGCCATAAAAAATAACCTGGCGATCGGTGCCCATCCCGGCTTCCAGGATCGCGAAGGTTTTGGCAGAAGGAACATGGTAATTACACCATCCGAAGTATACCAACTGACGCTATACCAGGTCGGTGCCCTTGCCGCATTCGTGATAGCGGCCGGTGGCAGGCTTCATCATGTAAAACCTCATGGCGCATTGTACAATATGGCAGCGGAAAACAAACAGCTTGCGGAAGCAATTGCCCGGGCAGTAACAGACTTTGACGATGGATTGATATTGTATGGTCTTGCCGGTTCTGAGCTAATTCATGCGGGCAAAAATCTTGGTCTGAAAACGGCTAATGAAGTTTTCGCAGACCGAACCTATAGCCCGCAAGGCTTTCTCACACCAAGATCACAACCGGGTGCATTGATCACTGACCAGGAAGCCTCGCTTACCCAGGTTATCTGCATGGTGGAAAATCATTTTGTTATCTCTTCAGGTAAAACAAAGATTGCTGTGCAGCCAGACACCATCTGTATACATGGCGATCATCCAAATTCCCTGGAGTTTGTAAAAGCCATATACCAGGGCCTTTCTAAAGCGAACGTCACGATAAAAAGCATGAATTTCGGAACATGAATTACTCATCACTTATAATAGATAACTGCTTTGCGCATCTCTGACTCCAGGATCTTAACCGGCGCTGCATTTTTAATGGCTACTTCGGCAATAGGCCCGGGGTTCCTGACCCAGACCACTGTTTTTACAGAACGGCTGGCCGCAAGTTTTGGATTTGTTATCCTGATTTCCGTGTTAATGGATCTTGCCGCTCAATTAAATATCTGGCGCATCATAACGGTCTCGGAGAGAAGGGCACAGGACGTCGCAAATTCGGTTTTTCCAGGCCTCGGCTATGCATTGGCGTTACTAATAGTCTTTGGTGGCTTTGCTTTCAATATTGGTAATATAGCAGGTGCCGGGCTCGGTCTGAATGTATTGTTTGGTATTGATACCAGCACAGGAGCCATTATTAGTTGTGTGATAGGTATAGCCATCTTCGTGTTTAAAGAGGCGGGGAGGGCGATGGACCTGGCAACAAAGATCCTGGGCCTGCTTATGATCGGGCTTATACTGTATGTGGCCTGGCAATCCAGGCCACCTTATCTCCAGGCGATCAGGGAAACTTTTATTCCTGTTAAAACTGATCTGCAGGCTATCCTCATACTGGTGGGCGGCACCGTTGGTGGCTATATTACTTTCGCAGGTGCGCACCGGTTGATTGATGCCGGTATAAAAGGGCAGGCACATATTGCTGAAGTGAGCAAAAGTTCTATGCATGCAATCGGCCTCGCAAGTATCATGAGGATTTTGTTGTTTCTCGCTTCACTCGGTGTAGTAGCCGGGGGCGGTCTGCTGGACAAGGAAAATCCAACAGCATCGGTTTTCAAAATAGCTTCAGGGGAAATCGGTTATAAACTTTTTGGGATCGTATTATGGAGTGCAGCAATCACCTCGGTGGTGGGGTCAGCATATACATCAGTTTCTTTTGTAAGAAGTTTTCATCCACTGCTGGATAGGTATTACCGGCAGCTTATCATTATTTTCATCCTGATCTCAACGGTCGTTTTCCTATTCAATCCCAGGCCTGTTAAGTTGTTATTGCTGGCGGGCGCTGTAAATGGTCTGATACTTCCGATCGCATTAACAATCATGCTGATTGCAGCTCACAGACAAGAAATTATCGGGGATTATAAACATCCGAAATGGATGACAGCAGTCGGGATCCTCGTGGTAACGGCCATGACATACATTGGCATACAATCAATGCTTACCAACTTCAGGTTTTAATTACTGAGTCCTGATCACGGAACCTGGGATTACCAACAACACGTCGGATGATCCCCCTGGCGAGGCAACTGATATCTTTTTCCAGGTTGATATATGCTGTCTCTGCTTCCTGCATGGTGATTTCCCTGAAGCTGATCTTATCTCCGGGTTTTAGTTGCGCACAGACCGGTATATCAACCGCCGCAACCTGCGCGATCTTCGGATATCCCCCGGTTGTCTGGCAATCGGCCATAAGCAATATCACGATCCCGGCTGTTGTAACCTGTATGGTACCCATGCTCACCGAAGTGGATAACAATTGCCGGAAAGAACGCTGTGTAAGTGGTTCGCCATCCAGTTGATAACCCATGCGGTTCGACTGAACACTCAGTGAAAACTCATCTGCAAAAAACGCCTCCTGCGAGAAGGCATCAAACCAGTCATACTCAAAATGTCTGATCACTCTTATCACGGTTGAATGATAATTTACCAGGCTGCCAGGGTAGATGCCCCAATCATAAAAGTTAATTCTTTGGCCCGATAGCATCGAGATCATGGTCATTGCAATCACGCTGATCTTTGGTTCAGCGTGGAGTGTATCACCAGCCTTGATTAAACCACCATCCAATCCCCCTATCCGGATCGGGGTGTAAGTGCTGCAGCTACCCATTACGTTTTTTGCCTGCCACCCACCGGCGATAGCCAGATAGGTCCGACATCCGGTTACTGCGGTATCGAATCGTAGTTCAATGCCGGCAGGAATAAACAGCGTCTTCCAAAATGCAAGTCCGGACCCATCAGCAAACAGCCTGCTGCCATCACCACAACATGAAATCAAAACATCTGTTTCTGTTTTCAGGTATACATCACCGTAAGTTATCTCCAGTACCGGGCTGGCCATCTCGTTTCCAACCAGGAGATTAGCCATTCGTGATGCAAACCGGTCCATTGCACCTGAAACGGGTACGCCAATATCACGGTACCCGGTTCTGCCCTGGTCCTGTATTGTTGTTGCTATGCCCGCCCTGGTAACTTTTAATTTCATCGCTTCATTTTACATATCAATTGCTCGAACATTATAACACGTCTATCCTTCTGAACTGAGATACCGGAACTCGGCGTAAGAAATCGCTGAAAACCGGATGCGGTTGCCAGCCCTGAGTAAAACAGGTGAGCTTGATAGCGGATCAAACAGTGGCATCGGTGTGCGGCCTATTAATTGCCAACCTCCCGGTGATGCCAGTGGATAGATGCCCGTCTGTGCACCGGCAATACCAACAGAACCGCCTGGGACTATTTTCCTGGGATGGAGCCGTCTTGGTGTTTCAAGTTTTTTATTCATGCCACCGAGGTATGGAAACCCGGGTTGAAAGCCAACCATATAAACGGTGTAAATCGTTTCAGCGTGGAGGCGTATTACCTCATCAACCTGCAGTTTGTTATGCTCCGCTACATCTTCTATATCAGGTCCGCAACTGCCACCATAACACACCGGTATCAGGATGACTCGTTGCTCCGTTGTAACCGAAGCCTGGCTTAATGAAGCTGTTACTTGTTTCAGGTAGCTGATCACTTTTTGAAACGCATAGAGCTCGTCTGATTCAATCCTTGCTGTCACCAGCAAAGGATCATAAAAAACGGTAAGGGTAGTATAGGCTGGGACTGACCCAATAAAACCGGGAAATGGTTTATGATGAAGCGCTTCGTTGGTTGATGTGATATGCCGGAGGATCATTTCATCTATACTGGTACCGAAACAAATCCTTACAGAACTTTCCGTTTCAGGTTCGTATGTGATTTGCATATCTTGATTCATAAAGGAACACGGCTCATGTAATGTAATTGCTACTTGCCCGGTTCTAAGTTAGTAAGTCTCGGCCGCATACACGAAAAAGCAACCGAAAGTTATGATTCATCGATTGATTCTGGTCAACTTCTGTTTTCATCATTATTGAAATCGTTAATATTGAATAGCATCTTTTTGATCGATGCAGTCAGAATTGAACTTACCGCTAAATCCTTAACCATCAAACACCCAACGGCTGTCTCTTTGAGGCAGCCAATTTTTTGTAACATCATCCTGATGGGATCTTGTAACTTTCTTTACCTCATCATTCATACGGTATGATAATGGAAGAGCAAAATAAAAATAAAATGACAGCGTCAAATAACAAACAAACCGTTTTAGTTACCGGCGCCAGCTCAGGGCTGGGCCAGGGGATAGCCATTGCTTTTGGCAGGCTGGGTGCAAATGTAATTGTCAACTATCACAGCGATAAAGACGGTGCTGAAAAGACGTTGAAGGCAGTCGAAGAGGGCGGAGGCAAAGGAATTGTGTTGAAAGCAGATGTTAGTGATGAAGAACAGGTAAAGGCTATGTTTGAAACGGCGATCACTGCGTTTCCTGATCTCGATGTACTGGTTGCGAACGCCGGTCTCCAGCAAGACAATTCATTTATCGATATGACCATTGAGCAATGGAACAAGGTAATATCCACGAACCTGACCGGACACTTTCTGTGCGCAAGAGAAGCTGTCAGACATTTCCAGACAAAACCTGCTGTCACACCCGAATCAAAAGCAAAAGGCAAGATCATCTTTATGAGTTCGGTACATGATATCATACCATGGTCGGGTCATGTGAATTATGCATCATCAAAAGGAGGAGTTTTGATGTTGATGAAATCCCTTGCTTTGGAGGTTGCGCCGCAAAAGATACGCGTGAACGCCATTTCACCCGGCGCTATTGCTACAGACATTAACCGGGTGGTCTGGAGTGACGAACAAAAAAAGAAGGAACTGATGAAATTGATCCCATACAAACGAATCGGCGACCCCGAAGATGTTGCCCAGGTGGCAATCTGGCTTGCCTCGGATCAAAGCGATTATGTAACCGGAACCACCATTTATGTTGATGGCGGTATGACACTTTATCCAGGCTTTGAAGACAATGGTTGAAATAAAAAAGCCGCAGGCTCTGAAAACCTGCGGCACTCCAAATCAAAATCTACCTTCAACTGATTAAAAACTTTTTGTCTAAAGGGTTGGTTGTTTCAGCCTAAGGTTTGGCTTTGGCTTTTCCTTTTCCGGAAGATTTTTTTGGTTTTTCTGAAGTTCCGTCTTCGCTAACTTGCTGTAGCTCTGATTCTTGAGTCTTTGTCTTTTTTGAAGATTTTTTGGGCTTCTCTTCAACCGCTTCCTCATTAACTCCGGCTTCTGCAACAGCTGTTAACGCAGCGTCTGTCTCTTTTTCTTCGTTAAGTGTAGGAACCAGGATTTTGGCGATCTCGGGTTGCCCGATGGTTTTTGCCATCGTGATCAGGCTTCCGTAACATGCAATTTCATAATGCTCAACTTTTTGTGCTGCCACTATCAACGCGGCATCGCGTAAAGCAGTTCCATCCTCGGTCCTGTCAATAACCTGCCAGCCCTCATCAAATAATCCCTGGAGGCCTATACTTGGGGCAGCTTGCGCTGTCAGATTCAACTGGTTAAATACTTGTTCAAGTCTCTCCCTGTGCTGCTGTGTTTGCTCAGCATGGAGGTCAAACGCTTGTTTCAGGCCTGGGTCTGTGGCTGCTCGGGACATCGTGGTCAATACGCTGACCAGGTGTGTTTCTGCCCAATACACTTCCTGGAGAGAAGTAACGAAGAACTCCTGGAGTTTAGGATTTGTATTGGCGTTGTTTTGTTCTGACATAAAAGAGTGTTTAGTATGATTAATACCCATCATACATAAAAATGATGCCGCTTTTTGAAACCTGCCAGGTCAGAATAATTGCTCACATTCTATCCACGATCAGAAAGTATCCTGTTAACGAAATCAGCGCTATAGTTTTTTATCTCGGTTCTCACTTTTCGGAATTCATCTGATATCTGTTCCTGCGTGCCCGTGGCTTTTGCCGGATCGCGAAAGCTTTGATGGAAACGTTTTGCACCAGCCGGAAAATATGGACAGCGTTCCTGCGCATTATCACATACCGTAATAACATAATCAAAATCAATGTCACGATACTCGTCGACATTGTTGGAAGTATGAGCCGAAATGTCAATACCATCTTCCTTCATCGTGGCGACTGCCATTGGGTTTACACCATGAGTCTCAATTCCAGCACTGTATATGACCGCCTGATCTCCAGCGAAATGTCTCAGATAGCCCTCGGCAATCTGGCTGCGGCAACTGTTGCCGGTGCATAAGACCAATACTTTTTTCATCTTTTTTTTTATAAGACTGTAATGTAATTTGACAAGGCTTGAAAGTATTAATGCAACAGGGTCAAAGGTAATACTGCAACAAGTGCAAAGAGAATATTGCAACGGGTTCAAAGGTAATACTGCCACAAATTCAACGGCAATACGGCCACAACTTTAAAAGGTGTTACTGCAAGTGCAAAGTGTTTTTTGCAACAAGTTGACAGCTCCTTTAATTGCAACATGTGTAGCAGCTTTATCAATTGCAACAGCTTGGCGCACAGCAATTTTTAGCTTCTCCTTTTTGTGCAAACACCGTTACGCTATAAATACCCGCATCACTTCTCCTGAATTCCTCAACTTCTTCAGCAGATAAATAATTCAGCAGGATATCGTCAGGTATTGAGATCAATTTTTCCTTTTGAAGCGTAATGTTTTCAAATCCGCTTTGTGATATCAGGTCAAGATATTCCTGTTTTTGTATCGCGCCGGAAACACAACCCGCATACATCTCTGCAGCAGATTTTAACCTGGCAGGCAGTTCACCCACCAATACAATATCGGAAATACTAAAATGTCCACCAGTTTTCAAGATCCGGAAAATCTCTTTCATAACAGCCTTTTTGTCAGGCACGAGGTTGAGTACACAGTTACTGATCACCACATCAGCCGTACCTCCTGCAACAGGAATATTTTCAATATCACCTAAGCGGAACTCAACATTGTAGAACTCAAGCTTCGCTGCATTTTTTCTTGCTTTTTCTATCATTGCGGGCGTGAAGTCAATCCCAATGACCGATCCGGTTTCTCCGGTTTCAGCCCTTGCCACAAACGCGTCATTACCTGCGCCACTGCCAAGGTCAACAACTACATCACCTTTTTTTATTTTTGCAAATTGGGTAGGCAATCCGCAGCCAAGGCCAAGGTCCGCATCAGCAGCATAACCTTCCAATTGGGTATAGTCTTCGTTCATGATGTTGTACACTTCGGTTGAACATCCGCCTGAGCCACAACATGATGACTGGTTCTCCATTTTGTCCTGCAGCGCTATCTCGCTGTACTTTTCTTTGACAAGTGTTTTTAGTTCTTCGTGCGTTTGCATAAAAAGAATTTTAGAAATGTTATTGTAATATTACGATTATATGATCCAAAAAAATAGTTTTTAATATGGCATTACCTCATCTTGTCGGCGATGCGATTGGTATTCCTGATTACGACGGGACGAAAAGAAAAGTTGCCGATTTTGCCATCAGCAGCAGTTGCTGGCAGGGATAATTTCCTTGAAAAAAGCATTGAATAATTCCCGGTAGCGATTCCAGACTTTTGGATCTATACAGTAACAAACACTGGCACCTTCGATCGAGCCATGAATGATACCGGCATTTTTCAATTCTTTGAGATGTTGTGAAGTCGTTGCCTGCGCCAGCCCAAGTTCTTCTACCAGGTCGCCGCAAATGCAGGCATTTTTTTTCACAAGGTGCTGGAGGATAGCGATCCTGGCCGGATGTCCCAGTGCCTTCGCGATATTCGCCAGCTCATTTTGCTGTTTGGAAAACAATTCTGATTTCGTTAATCCCATATCGCAATATTACGATATAATTCAGAATTCCAAAATATTTTTTTGTGGGAAATTTTTGCTTCCATATTATGTTTTGGCAGACAATGAACACCTGAGTCGCTTTACACTTGAGATCACTTATCATTGCACCTTTATTTCAAGGATATGATACCGGGCAGGGATGGTGAAA
Organism: Flavitalea antarctica; assembly: GCF_054461535.1. Lineage (NCBI taxonomy): Bacteria > Pseudomonadati > Bacteroidota > Chitinophagia > Chitinophagales > Chitinophagaceae > Flavitalea > Flavitalea antarctica. The sequence goes on along the minus strand of NZ_JBTLQG010000026.1, from coordinate 5,319 downwards.
ATAAATCAGTAACACATGAAGTTAGAGATCAACTACAATGTATTCCGCGAGTTTGTACGTTCGGGCGCCATTGGTGGGATAATTTTATTGTGCAGTGTTGCTTTATCGCTGATCGTAGCAAACTCTCCGCTGAACGAAAGTTTCGTCGCCTTGTTGGAGCATGAAATCGGTTTTGAGAACAGTGCTGTTCATCTGAAGTATCCTATATTATTATGGGTCAATGATGGCTTGATGGCAATCTTCTTTTTGTTGGTAGGTCTTGAGATCAAACGCGAGTTGGTTGAAGGAGAATTATCTTCTCTCAACAAAGCTTCATTGCCGGTGCTGGCAGCATTTGGTGGCGCCATTCTTCCCGCGTTGATTTTTTCACTGTTCAATTACAATCGTACAACGATATCCGGTTGGGGAATACCTATGGCAACCGATATTGCATTTGCCATCGGCATACTGTCGTTGCTGGGTAACCGTGTACCAACTTCTCTCAGAATTTTTCTTGCTGCCCTTGCCATTGTTGATGACCTGATTGCCATTCTTGTTATAGCACTGTTTTATTCTTCGGGCCTCGATGGACAAAACCTGTTGATAGCCGGTGGACTGTTCGCAGTGATGTTTGTTTTTAACCGGCTTAACATTAAATCTTTGTGGGCTTATCTTTTGCCTGGGGCACTGATGTGGTATTTTGTACATCATTCCGGTATACATGCTACCATCGCAGGAGTGCTTACTGCTATAACGTTACCAACAAATAAAGTTGCCATTGAATCTCCCCTTGAAAAACTGGAACACCTACTGACAAGGCCGGTAAACTTTATTATCATGCCTGTCTTTGCCATTGTAAACACAAATATTCATATCAGCGCTGGCATGGTCGGGGGATTGATAAGTGATGTGGGCCTCGGTATTATGGCCGGGCTTCTGCTTGGTAAGCCTGTTGGGATCACCCTGGTTTCGTGGCTGGTTGTTAAATTAAATCCCGGAGCAATGCCAACCGGCGCTAACTGGAGACATATTATCGGATTAGGATTGCTGGGGGGAATCGGTTTTACGATGTCAATTTTTATAGCACTGCTTTCCTATGATGATATTTCCCTTCAGACCGAATCCAAGTTTGCTATTTTGATTTCTTCGATAATTGCCGGCATTGCAGGTTATCTGGTATTATCCTCTGCAAACGGAAAAAATAATATTCCAACTCCCGACGTCGATTAACCAGGAGTTAAAAATGACAGCAACTCATTTCTTAACCTGATCTTTACCTCTGTTCCATTCCCGAGTTCAATAAACTGATCATCCACATGCGCCTGGTTGCCAACCCAGCTGATCTTTATATGTTTTCCTCTTACCCTTTCTATATTATAGACTTCATCGTGGTCTGTTATCTTTCCTTCCAGGTAGTCTAAGAAATTTTGCCGGTCATCTTCCGGTACCATCACGACCTCGAAAAATCCGTCTCCGGGATCCGAATCCGGGGAGAGGTTCAGCCTCGGTCCAAAAGAAGGCGTGTTCATCACTTCTAATAACAAATATTTTCCTGTATACTCTTTGCCATCAATTTCCAGCCTGCAAAATACCGGTTCATAAGACATGACAATATCATACAATCGTTTTCTCGCAAGACGGATTTTTTCTTCCAATGGCATCTCTTCGTCTGGCTTAGAAGGTTTCTTTTTTGATTGCTCGATCAGCGCAGGGAAAACACCGAAGCCAAAACTTTCAAGGAAATATTCTGCCCCTGTTACGTTATATACACGGCCAACATCAAAACTTTTTGAAGCATAATTATGGAAGGAACTGAGAGTGTCCTCGATGTTAGTACTCAATTTTAGCGATCTTCCGATGTTATTTGCAGTGCCAAGCGGTAAAACGACAAGCGCAATTGGTTTGTCAAGCAGTTTCCTGTTCAGGATCTGCCCCGCAACTTTTCGTACGGTCCCGTCTCCCCCGGCAATTATCAATACATCAACATCGGAGTCAAAATTTTTCCATTTATCCTGTTTGGTTGAAAGGTAAGTACATTGATAGCCGTTCTTTTCCAGCATCTCCACAAGGTGTTCCTTGTTATATTTTTCGTCACCGGCACCAGGATTGTGCAGAATCTGTATTGTTTGCATGCCAATAGGTATAGTGTAATGATCTACGATGAAAAACTGTGCCACACGGTTATCAGCTGGCACAATCTTGTAGGCTAAAATGTTATGAATATCCTTATAACAAACGATGACGGCATATATAGCCCGGGAATTGCTGCCCTGGCGGAATCAGCCAGGAGATTCGGTGAAGTAAGGGTTATGGCCCCGGATGTTGAGCGTTCGGCCGCTTCCCATGCGATCACTACACATCTCCCCATATCTTATAAGAAAGCTAATATTCCTGTTGAGGGCGTACAGGCATTTAAAGTTAATGGAACGCCTGCAGATTGTGCGGCACTGGGTACTCACCTCGCGAAGACAGATGTAGTGCTTTCGGGGATCAACATGGGGCCAAATCTCGGCAACGCCATGTGGCACTCAGGCACTTTGGCGGCGGCGAAACAGGCCGTATTATTAGGCATAAAGGCCATCGCCTTCAGTACTCCGGTCGGTAAAGAAGAACCCGACTTCAGGGCGCTTGCCCCGTTCGTGGATGAAGCGCTGAACCTCCTCTTAAAGCTTGAAGGACTCTTTTTATTCAATGTAAATTTCCCGCCTGCACCTAAGGGCATAAAATGGACCCGCCAATCGGTAAGGTTGTATGACAACGAGATTGTGCCCGGAATCGATCCAATGGGACGAAAACATTATTGGTTTTCCGTTATTCCCCTCGGACCCGCTGAAGAGGGCACTGACAGATGGGCCGTTGAAAACGGTTATACTTCTATAACTCCTCTCAGGCTTAACCTTACTGATGAAGATCAGTTGAAGAAATTTCAGAAAGAAAACTGAAGAGGGATTTAGTATGATCCGGCAATCTCACCTTGTCATTGTTTGGTCATCCTTCAAACACAAAAACAAAAATTGCTAAAACAGGAGAACATTATCTGCAGCCTGTTGTAAAGTATAGCTGATCAGATTTCATCATCATAAAAAACTTTTGTTATGAACATTTTAATGGTCCTGACCTCCCATAGCGAACTGGGTAACACAGGCAAAAAAACGGGGTTTTGGATTGAAGAGTTCGCTGCCCCGTATTATAAATTGAAAGATAACGGAGCCAATATTACCATTGCCTCTCCGAAGGGTGGACAACCACCTATTGATCCGAAAAGCGCCGAACCCGACGCACAGACAGAAGCAACGAGGCGTTTTGACAAGGACGCCGAATTGCAACAGGAACTTGCAAACACCAAAAAACTCGACGAAGTAACAGCTGACCAGTTTGATGCTGTTTTCTATCCCGGTGGACATGGTCCGCTCTGGGATCTTACAAATAACTCCACATCCATAAGACTGATTGGAGAATTCCTCCAGGCCGGTAAGCCGGTTGCAGCAGTATGCCACGCACCTGCTGTCTTATTGAACGTAAAGCTGCAGAATAACGAATCTATCCTGAAAGGTAAGAGAGTAACAGGTTTCACCAATTCTGAAGAAGCAGCGGTTAACCTGACAGATGTTGTACCTTTTTTGCTTGAAGATGAACTCAAGGCAAGGGGAGCACTATATTCCAAAAAAGAAGATTGGTCTTCCTATGTAGTAAGAGATGGCCTGCTAATCACCGGCCAGAACCCGGCCTCATCAGAAGAGGCCGCAGATGAACTCCTGGTCATACTTGTGAACAGGTTACAAAATTCCTATTGAACAGGTACTGGGACAAAAACATTACAGGGTAAATTGGTCAGGTACCTGGACAAACTCGTTGCCGATAAATTAAGCAAGCACTGAGACAAATACATTGCCGGGTAAAAACAATTAGTCGGATGTTAAAATTGAGTGCAATGACCACATAAAACAATTATAATAAATAATGGAAAGTTTGAAAGGCAAAACAGCTTTAGTTACCGGTGCAGGTAAAGGCATCGGGAAGGCAATTGCGATGGCACTTGGAGCTGAAGGAGTGAATGTCGGGTTGATCGCCCGTACAGAAAAAGATATAGCTGATGTAGCGGCGGCGATAAAAGCCATGGGAGTGAATGCTGCCTTTGCCACCGCGGATGTAAGTGATCGCGGGCAGGTAGAGACCGCGGTGTTGCAAATCAGGAACGCCCTCGGTGATATTGACATCCTGATCAATAACGCCGGTACCGGCACTTTCGGAAAATTCATGGATCTCGAACCTGAGATCTGGGAACAGCAGATAAAGATCAATGTATTTGGTGTGTATTATACCACGAGAGCTGTGTTGCCTTCTATGATTGAGAGACAGACCGGTGACATAGTCAATATCTCATCGACTGCCGGCAAATCCGGTGCAGCAAACACCAGTGCGTACAGTGCATCTAAGTTCGCTGTGTTTGGTCTTTCTGAAAGCCTTATGCAGGAAGTGCGCAAGCACAATATCCGTGTCACTGCTTTAGCGCCAAGCACAGTGGTAACTGATCTTGCATACAGCGCCGATCTGATAAAAGGCGATCCGGACCGGGTTATGCATCCCGAAGATTTCGCGGAACTGCTGATCGCTCAGCTAAAGCTACATCGGAGAGTATTTGTAAAAGAAGCAAGTATTTTTTCGACAAATCCTTAGAGAAAAGTGGAGAGTGAGTTGTCACTCTCCGCTTCTTTTTATCAATCTTCATTTCTGCTTAACTGGTTCGGCTTGCCGGTTTATTTAGCATGGGCCTTTGGTTTAAGTATACCACCGCTGGCTTCCTTAATGCTTTGTACATATACAAAAGCCGCCGGATCTACAACTGCCAGTGCTTCCTGGATCCTCTTTATCTCGAGGCGGGTTACAATGGTGACAATGATCTCGCAGTCAAACTTTATATCAAAAGACCCGGGGAGATAACCTCTTTCGCCTTTGTAAACAGTTATGGCCTTTCCAAGATCATTTACAAGCAGCCATTTTATTTCTTCCTGCTTCGAACTGATAATATTCATTGCAGTAAACTCTTCTATACCGTCAACAACATAATCTGTTGCCTTTGTAGCCGTAAAATATGTGATGATGGAATACATAGCTGTCTCAATGCCGAATTGAATGGCAGCCGCTGCGAAAAGAACGGTGTTCATGGCCATAATGATTTCGGAATTGGAAAAGCCGGTCTTCCGTTGTGTAAACACAGCTATTACTTCTGCCCCATCAATTACACAACCGGTTCTGATCACAAGTCCTACACCGGTGCCTATAAGTATACCACCAAATATTGCTATCAGTAGCCGGTCGCTCGTTATCGGTCCGATATTA